>DNKW01000001.1 GCA_003488655.1 Candidatus Altimarinota bacterium
TTTCCCGCTCTCGATGGGGGACGATTCATATTTCTCATCATCCATCGAATCGTTGGAGTGTTCTCCAAAAAGAAAGCCCTTCATGGGAAGATCGAAAACTCCATCCATATCGCCGGATTCTCGCTTCTCATCCTCCTCTCCGTCTTTGTCGCGTATCAGGATATTATGCGAATAGTCTTTAGATAATTTAGGTTTTCCTATTATATAGGAGTATATAAATATTATTTAATCAAAACAATTATGTTTTCCGCCAATCGTCAAGAAGAAACAGATATTCTTAAATCGAGAACAACTCAAAAAGGACAATGTTTCGATAACGAACGGATTGATTGTCCCCATTCTTTTAACAGGGAAACAGGGAAATGCCCCATAGGGAACTGTGTACTGAAAAGTGCCCAAAATATCGTCGGTATCCTCTGAAGTAAAAATACCTAATCGTTTGAATTTCTTTTTTGCAATACGGTTTTTTTCATATAATACGGTTCTTATTATTTCATGAGGAACCGTATTTTTATGTTTGATTTTAGTATTGAAGCTACTGACGGACTCGCACGAGCGGGAACTCTCTCGACTCCACACGGGGATATACAAACCCCTATTTTCATGCCGGTCGGAACTCAGGCAAGCGTGAAATGAGTACACAAGGATCATATCCTCGAGATCGGGAGTCAGATTATGCTCTCGAATACCTATCATCTCTATCTCCGTCCGGGCGATGAGACTATTGCTCATTTCTGAGGACTTCATGAGTTCATGAATATCGATATCCCTATCTTGACTGACAGTGGAGGGTTTCAGGTATTCTCTCTCGGGCAGATGAAGAACTCTCCCGGTTCGAAAGAATCAGGAGAATCAAAGAGTCTCGTAAAGATCACCGAGGATGGAGTGGAATTCCGTTCGCATCTCGACGGTTCGAAACATATGTTCACTCCGGAACGTGCTATGCAGATCCAAGCGAATCTCGGAGCCGATATCATTATGGCATTCGACGAGTGCGCACCGGGAACTTCAACCCACGAGTATGCCCGTGCCGCCATGGGACGAACGCATCGCTGGGCTTCCAGATGCGTCGCAGAACATACGGAACAGCAGAAAATCCGAGCAGATAAAGGACTCTATCCGCAGGCATTATTCCCGATTGCACAAGGGGTTATTTATGACGATCTCCGAATCGATAGTGTGAAATACATCTCCGACCTCGATATGCCCGGAGTGGCTATCGGAGGACTTTCGGTCGGGGAATCCAAACCCGATATGATCCGCATCCTCGATGCCATAGCTCCTCACCTTCCCGCTTCGAAACCCCATTACTTGATGGGACTCGGAACTCCCGAGGACTTGATCGAATGAATCTATCGGGGAATCGATATGTTCGACTGCGTCCTTCCGACCCGTCTCGGACGACACGGGGTTGCCTACACTTCCCGCGGGAACATCAAGGTAACCAACGAGAAATACCGGCTTGAAAAAGAAGGGATCTATACCCGACCCGAGTACTCCACGATGGTTTCTCGAACCTACTCCCTCGGATACCTCCGTCACCTCTTCAAAGTCGGAGAGATGCTCGCCGGACAACTCGTGTCCCTTCATAACCTCGAGTTCCTCCTCAATCTCTCGCGAGAAGCTCGAAAAGCCATTATCGAAGGGCGGTACGAAAGTTTTCGGAAGGACTTTTGGAGTGAATATAAGGCTGGTGAATAATAAAAAAATAGAGCTTATAGGCTCTATTTTTTATTATGAGAAATTATCTCAAAAATCCTACTCTCACTTCATTCCTCAGATAATAGAACATCATCCCGAAAATTGCTCCGGAGAGGTGTCCGACGAGGCTGATGTTTCCGGTGAATCCTATGGCGATATTGATGAGGAGAAATACCCCGGCAGAGCGATATTCCGGATTCCTCTGAGCTTTCAGTTCGAGGAATACATAGGCAAGCACCGCCATAGCGAATCCACTTATCCCGATGGTGTTTCCATGAGCGAAAAAAAGGAGAGAAATTCCTACAAATGCGGTATTTAGAAGGAAAAAGAGCATGAATTTGCTTCGTCCGAGGATACTCTCGACCTGATTCCCGAAGAGATAGAGGAAAAAGCTATTCGAGAGGAGGTGGAGAATCCCGCCATGAAGGAACTGATAGAGCAGGAACTGGATAACGGTTTGCAGATAGAGTCCCTGCGAGAGAAAATATGTATTCATCCCGTACATCAAGATACCGCTCATAAAAAAAGATATTCCTGTTATGAAAAAGGATAGGATTATGAGGATATTCGAGAAACTTTTATTTGACATAACGATTTTTTTAAATATATTAATTTCGTGTAAAGGAACACTTTTTCACTTCCGTTTCTCATTCTTCTCCTCCCTTGGATTGAGAGATGGAAGTTTTGCCCGGCTGAGCTTGCTCGCCGGGTTTTTTTTTGTGACTATTTTTGATACAAATGAATATCTCTCTTGTGAGAAGTTTTGAAATAAAAATAGAGAGCAGTTCCAATAAGTATCATCGGGATCGAGAGAATCTGCCCCATGGTAAGCCCGAAAGTGAGATACCCAAGTCCCACATCGGGAGTACGAATAAACTCGATAGAGAAACGAAATATACCATACCAGACGAGGAAGCTCGAAGCTATCTTTCCCGAAAACATTTTCTTTTTACTCAAAAAATAGAGGATACCAAAGAGTATAACACCTTCCAATGTCGCTTCCAGAAGCGGGGAAGGGAAGTACGAGATTCCATTTTTCTCGACTGCGAAAGGTCCGGTATAGTTCGCAAACCCGAGAAGTTCTCCATTGAGGTAGTTTCCTATCCGTCCGAGTCCGAGTCCGATAGGGAGTATGCTCGTCACGTGATCGGAAATCGAAAGAAACGATTTCTTGTGAATTCTGGTGAAAAGAATCATTGCAATAACCACTCCGATAACCCCCCCATGAAAACTCATCCCTCCATGCCAAGTATAGAGTATTTCTATAGGATGAGCGAGGTAGTGGGGGAGGTTGTAGAAAAGAACATATCCGAGTCGTCCTCCGAGGAGTACTCCCAGGAAAACAAAGAATATAAGCGATTCGAGTTCCGTTTCCGAGAGTATTTTCCTTGACCGTAGGATGAAATATCCGGCAAGAAACCCCAATGCGTACATAAGTCCGTACCAGCTCGGCGCTATGTGGATTCCGAAGAGAGTGATAGAGAATATGGACATGAAAAGGGATTATGGATTAGGAAGTAGAACGGCTCAGGTTTTACATTTGACTTATTTCTTAATTTGCATATAAGTTTAATATTACTATCTGTCAATCAAATTTATGAAAGAGATATCGATATTTAACGAGACTTGTATGGTAGGTATTGAAATGAGTAAAATGGTGGGGTGGAACGAAGTTTGGTTTATCAAAGAATGAACAAAAGAGAGAGTAAACAAACAGTTATTGCCAAAAGAAGCTACATGCCAACTCTGCACTCATACTAAGATTAAGGGAAAAGATTGTCTTTATTGCGATCATCCCGATAGTCCGAAGAGTCCTGAAAATCAGATGACCAACAATGAAACGAAACTATGAGTATGTCCAAACTGGCATCTGCTAGGATGGGAGAAA
>DNKW01000018.1 GCA_003488655.1 Candidatus Altimarinota bacterium
GACATCGAAGTGGTGATAGTCATCGGGGGAGGGAATATATTCCGTGGGGTTTCGGGGGCGGCGAAATGACTTGATAGAACCGCCGCCGACTATATGGGGATGCTCGCGACCGTCATCAACGGAATAGCTCTCGGGAATGCCATCGAAAAAGCCGGACAATCGGTTCGGATTATGTCCGCCATCGAGATATCAAAGGTAGCGGAACTCTTTATCTACCGTCGGGCACTGAAGCACTTGCGAGAGAAACGCATCATCATCGTCGTGGCGGGGACCGGGAATCCGTACTTCACCACCGATTCGGCTGCGGTACTTCGAGCTCTTGAGCTTCATTGCGATTATATGGTAAAAGGAACCAAAGTGGACGGAGTGTACGACAAAGACCCGGCGAAATATCCTGATGCGAAACGCTATGATCGAGTCTCGGTCGATGAAGCTCTCTCGAAAGGACTCCGTATCATGGATCAGTCCGCCATCGCTCTCGCAAAAGATGAGAAGCTCCCGCTCTTCGTCTGTCGCATCGAAGATATCGACCAGATCGGATCACCGGATATCCGGGGGACATACGTCTATGTGAATGAATAAGTCAAAAAAAATCACCCCAAATATTTGGGATGATTTTTTTAAATCTCGACTCTTCCATATCTGGCAAGGAGAAGGGAATATACTCAGGATCTATTGGCTTCTATGAATACAGCGGTCTGATCCCCTTGGGAAAAGTGCCACCATTCGCTCTGGAGCTGAACAAATCCCGCTTGTTCCATGATTTCCCTCAAAAGCACTCTGTTTTTATGAAAAACCTGTTCTTCAGGATTTATGGAATCTTTAAAAACATCGGGAAAAGCATTTTCTATATCGTCGATTTTTGCCCCCATAAGGATATCTATCCCTCAATCGTTCGTGATAGTCAGGTCTACGGCAGCTCCGGTGCTATGCGGAGGAGGGGTATCTGGAGACGGATCCGGTTTTGCGAAAATACATAGTGCATGATCGAGTGATTCCTGTCGTATATTTTGATTCGCTTCCTCGAATAAGATTCTATGAACTCTTTTGCAGAATTTTTGTGCCGTGTGATGCACCATGAAATCCTGAACCGCCAAGGGGCGATAGGCATCGAAGATTCGGAGTTTGTATCCGGGGTGTTGTTTGGAGAGAAGTTCGGAGGCTGTTATGAGCGATAAAAGTACCTGTTCCCGAAGCTGAAAAGGAGAAACTCCGTTATAAGGGGCATTCAGTATCTCGTACGGATGAGGTTTTGTCAGTATGAAACGCCCGTCATTCGGGATGCCCTGAAGCGGTTCGTAACATTCCTGTATCGGGATTTCTCGTCTGGATTCTGGTATTTTCATAGGAAGATGTTTGAAAATATTTAGAGACTTTTGTTCTCGATTTCTTCTCAAATATGCCTTATAAAGGCATCGAGCTTCACCTCGCTCTGTTCCTTGGTTTTGTAGTTTCGTACTGCCACGCTTCGCTCGGTCATCTCTTTTTCTCCGACAACGAGGATGTAGTTGGTATGAGAGAGTTCCGCATTGCGGACTTTTTTATTGAGTCCGTCGTTGCTCGCATCGAGCTCGGAGCGGATTCCGGCTTTTTTGAGAGCTGTCTGCACTTCCTGTGCATATGGGAGGAAGTTCTCGGAAACGGGAACCACCACAGTCTGAACCGGAGCAAGCCAGAGCGGGAAAGTTCCCGCGAAGTGCTCGATCATGATTCCCATGAACCGTTCAAGGGATCCGGCAATCGCTCGGTGAATTACTACCGGTCGCTCTTTCTCGTTTTTTTCATTGATAAATGAGAGATCGAACCGTTCCGGAAGATTGAAATCACACTGAATCGTCGCAAGTTGCCATTCTCGACCAATCGCATCCTTGAACATGAAGTCGAGCTTTGGTCCGTAGAACGCTGCTTCTCCTTCGATGCGCTTGTAATTGAGTTTATTGTCCTTTGCCGCTTCTTCAAGCGCTCATTCTGCGATTTTCCATACATTGTCCCCTCCGAGGTACTTGTCCGGATTCTGGGGATCTCGCACGGAAAGCGAAACCCAGTACCCTTCCATGAGGCCGAAAGTCGTATAGAAAGTCTTGATAATCTCCACAATCATGGAAACTTCATCCTTGATCTGGTCGACTCGACAGAAGAGGTGTCCGTCATCCTGAGTGATGGCTCGAACCCGTGTGAGTCCGGAGAGCTGTCCGGACTTCTCGTCTCTGTATACGGTTGCCGGCTCGAAATACCGGATTGGCATATCTCGGTAGCTGAACTGGTTGTCCGCGAAGAGTTGCATGTGGTGCGGACAATTCATAGGTTTCAGATAGAATCCTTCCCCGCTCGAACCTCCTTTTACCGAGAACATATCATCCATATAATGTCCGGCATGCCCAGAACACTCATAGAGTGCTTCCTTGGCAAGGTGCGGAGTCCAAACACGATCGTATCCTTTATTCCCATGAAGTTCCCAGAGATAATCCTCGATAGCTTTACGGATAATCATCCCTTTCGGTTGCATGAGTGGAAGTCCGGCTCCGACGAGCTCAGAAATCGTGAAGAGTTTAAGTTTCTTCCCGAGTATCCGGTGATCCCGCTTCTTCGCTTCTTCGAGCATCTTGAGGTGCGCGTCGAGTTCTTCGCGAGTCTCAAATGCGAAGGCATATATTCGGGTCACCATCTGGTTCTTGGAATCTCCTTTCCAGTACGCTCCGGCGATTTTATCGAGTTTGAAGGTATTCTCATCAATCTCGATCGTCTTCTCGACATGAGGCCCGCGACACATATCCACGAAGGCTTCCGCTCCTTGTTGCGTGATATTTCGATAGAATCCGATTTCGGTTTCTCCGCTTGTTTTGAGGTCGCGTGCCATCTCGACCTTGTACGGTTCACCTTTGGATTCCAGGAACTTAATCGCCTCGTCAACGGGCATCGTGGAGTACTCGAACTTCTGGTTCTGCTTGATGATATTCTTCATCTTCTTCTCGATGTCTTTCAGAGCTGCTTCCTCGAACTTCACCTCACCGAAGTCGAAGTCGTAGTAGAAACCATTCTCGATATCCGGCCCGATAGCGAGCTTAACATCTGGGTAAAGTGACTTAACCGCCTGCGCCATGATGTGGGCGAGGGAGTGGCGAGTAGTAGTGATAGGGTAGGACATAATAAGCGAAAAGTTAAAAGTTATAAAGTATATTTTGTCTCCCTGAGAAGGGGGATTATAGGTAATTAAAGCTGTAGAACATGGAACGAAACACTTTCTCCAAGTCCTCTTTTTTCATCTCTCATTTTGCAGTTCCTATTGCTATATCTTCCATCTTTATAATCAAATCTTCGATAATGATATCGTTGAGTTTTAGGAAGTTATCAAGCGAGACTACTGCGGTGCGTTTATTCCCATCATTGAAACAATGGAATTGAATAATTCCGAAAAATAAATGTGCCGATTTCTCGATGATAGTGGGATAATAGACATCATTTTGTATATGGAACAGGAGCGATTCCAATTGACCAATATTCTTCATCCCCGAAAGTCCCCCAAATGTCTTCAGAAGTCTATCATGGATAAATATAACCTCCTCTGGAGTAAAATACTGAATAGTCATATTATTTATCGGTTAGTCTTTTAAGTACATCCTGATTCTTCTTTTTTTCAAGAGTTTCTTTGAGATTCTTCTCGATTTGTTCGATATGGGTCGTGACTTTTTTAGAAGTTATAGGTGACATAGTGAGAAAATTTAAAAAATAAATATGAAATTATGATTTCTAAAAAAACTCCCGCTTCCGCGGGAGTTTTTTCGCTTCGCGCCAAAAAATCCCTACGGTGTGAGAGTTCCGGTTGTTGTGTGCGTGTCAAGTCGTGCGACCATAACGAGGGTTGGTGAGGTGAGTAATTGAAGGGTATTGTATGGAAAAAAGGGAGAAAATCAAATCCAAAATATCTACGGATTCAAGGTGTTTTCGTTCTCCGTTCCTCGGAGTTTTCGGAGTTCCGTTTCATAGGTCTCGCAAGTATTGGTTCCTCTCGGTTCGTCGAGTATTTTTTCACACCCGATAATCGGTTCCGTCGCACCGAAATCGTCCCCGTATTCGTAGAGGGCTCGGCGTTGCAGAGGAGAGCCGTCTTTCGCGTAGGTATCGGTAAGGCGGACCCAGAGACAGGCATCTCTCACGGGAGAATAAAAGATTCCTCCGATAGTGAACGATCCGAGATCTGGGTACTCTTTCGCGATTGAACCCCGCCGTTTTTCTATGTCGTTTGCGAGTCCCGCGCATCGAGTTTTTTTCTCGAAGAGTATCATTCCCGTGGAAGCGGTAGCCGTAATCTCGGTGATTTGTTTTTCAAGATTGGCGATTTTCTCTTGAGTAGAATTATCCCGGTCAATCGAACAGGAAGCGAGGAGAAAAGCAAGAGCGATAATGAAAATATTTTTCATACAAGAAATAGTAAAAAAATAGAATTTTATTTGATAAATATCGCTGCAAGAAATCCGAGAGTTCCGAGGCTAAACCCGATTTTTGATCAGAGATTGGGGGTTTCGCCAGTGAAATAGTAGATGATAAAAGGTTCAAGAATAAGAATCGCCGTGATGGAAACGATATAAATGAGCCAGAGATTTTGCATATATTTATACCCGAGATAGTACCCATACAAGAGAAAAATTCCCGCGATACACATGAGAACTATGAGAGGAAAAGTATTTTTTCCTTTTATGAAAAGCACTTCTGAGGTGACGGCGAGAAATTCACCGATAAATATGAGAAAGAGTGCGAAAAATTGCATGATACTTTATATTTTTAAAATGTAAAAAGTTTCGTATACCAATCCATAATCGGCGCATACAAGAAAAGAGAAACATACAGTCAGAGAGCGAGATAGGGGCCAAAAGGGACTTCGGTATTTCGGTTGCGGTTATAAAGAAGGAGAATTATCCCGATGACACTTCCTGCAAAGTATGCGAGAAGGAGCCCCAGTGCGGCGATTTTCGCTCCCCCTACAAGCCCCATAAAGAGAGCGATTCGAAGGTCTCCTCCGCCCATCCACTTTCCTCAGGAGAGAACGATTTGGATATAGAAGAACGCAAATATTCCAAACGCCCCAAGCGAGGCATTGATGAGGGGGATATTGAGTATCTGGTTATCAAATGGGAGAAAATGATCAAACAGAGGAATATTTCCTCCGACCGATGCGACGAAGAGAAGGGCAAAAAGGAAGATATTTGCTGATATAAGAACCTCGTCGGGGATTTCCATGAAGAGGATATCATAAAAAACAAAAACTATCGTCACAAAAGCGACGATGAGAAAAAATCCGAGCTTCATTACCTCTGGTAGGGATCCGGAAAAAAGAAGAGTCTGATCCACGAGCATATATCCGGAGATCATAAAAAGAAGTCCGGTCGTAAGCTCGAGAAGTGGGTATATGGGAGAGATTTTCTCCCGACAGAAACGGCATTTTCCTCTGAGGAAAATATAGGAGAAAATAGGAAAGAGGTCGAGTGCTCCGAGGGTATGTTGGCATCTCGGACAGTGGCTTCGTCCGGTGACGATTCCTCCTTCTCCGCTCTTGATTCGCCAGATAAGCACGGAAGCGAAGCTCCCGAACAGTATTCCGAAGATGAAGAGGGAAGTGAGAAAAAAAGGAGTCATAAAAATAGGTAGTTATTAATATTATCCTTTCTCAAATAAAAGGGTCACTTGAGAACATTTCTTTTCACAGACGGTACAATTTCCTATATCATAGGGGCGATGGAGAAGTTCCAGTGTTGTGAGAACTCGGGAACAGTATTTGTAGAGCAATTCACTTTCCATGTATCATTCGATAATGTCTGTTCCTTTTGTGAGAATATAACCAAAATCGGGAATCGGAGACTTTTCAATTTTCATAAAAATATTATGTGTATTTCTGCTATAATGAACTCGCAGAATATGAGTTTTTTATAAGATTTGCACCAATTAAATTACATATACTGGCTCATACAAATCTGATTGATTCCCCGTATCTCGGAGAGTATTTCCGAGTTCAGTTCCTTGAGTTTGACAAATGCCTGGATGGAATAGGAATCGATATTTTTGTAAATCTTGCGAAAAACGATGCTCTCGCTCGTCTCATTTCTCTTCCATCCCGCACCATGGTTTTTCAGAAGCTTCATAACGAATAACTCTTTTGCTTTTTCACTCGATTCCTTGCTGCTGAAAAACGGGAGAAGCGTCACATAATCGGTATAGACTTGCCTGTGCGGGCTTCCTACAGGACAAAAGAGGGATATGGACTGAACACAGAAAAGGGAGCGGAGGATGGAGAGATAATCCAAATCTTCCGTTCGGATAATGTGTTTGATACTGCTTTGCTCCAGAGTATTTTTTGATCCTTTGGTCGAGATGACACAATGAATGACACTTCCATGATCGACCCCGGCAATACGATTTCGTTTCTTGACCCATGCTCGTATTTTTCCGAAGTCTCTCGTGAAGAGTTCATGAAGCTCCTCTCCGTCGCGGATAGGGATTTTCTTGAGGAGAATAGCTTCGGTAGTGAACACAGAGAAAAGAAATTTTAAATAAGATTAGCAACTGTGGATTGTACTTCATCCTGCAGAGAAATCATCGGATCTTTCCATCTATCCGTTCAAAAATCTTTAATATCCACAATAGTTCCATCCCCTGCAAGCCATACTCAATTTCATTTTGGGAGAGTTCCCCAAACATGGTACTTATATACAAGAATATCAGTAAAAGTTTTATGTCATCTTCTCTCATTTTCGGGGATTCATCGGTATTGCACCATAGAAAATAAATTAAGAAATACAAGATGTTTTTTCTTATCTCACAATCACTTTTCCGTCAGATATTTCGAAATTCACCGTATAGACTCCCGTATCGGTTGCGGCTATAACGGTTCCGTCTTTCGGTACGGTAATAGAACCGATTTTTCCTTCCACAAACTCAATTTGTCCGATATACTTAATAGCACTTACATCCCGGTAATTCTTATTATCCGGTTCAAAAACCCAGACCCTATTACCAAGAACGAGATACAGATAATTGAGATTTGGAGCGTTGAAAAAGCTTGGAATATTCCCATCGTCGAGCGCATAATTTTCCGGGAGATTATTGATTCGGATGGAACGCTTAGTATAGTTCGGGAGTCCAAAAATCTTGTCGATGGTGAGGTCTTCCTTGAGGATATAGAACCCTCCGTCGATACCGAAAGTGAGAATGGTATGATCTTTTGTGTCAGACGACTCAAAAACTTCCGTTTTGGAAGCAAAACCATTGAGTCCCGGTTTGTGTTTATAGAGTTGTTTTCCGTCCTCCGCGAGGATATAGAGGTTGGAGTTGAAGAACTTGATAACCCTTCCTTTTTCCCAAGTTTTCTGCCCTTCCACGTTTACATAACTAAACTCTCCTTTGTAGAAACGGAGAAGTCGTTCTGTTTTGGTGAATATATAGATGTATCCGTCAGAACTCGCATCCGATGAAATAGCTTCTTCCCCGTCAGGATAGCTGTATTTCTTCACTTCTCCACCCTTTACATAGGGGCCGATGAGACTTGATCTTCCGACAAAATAGAGTTTTTT
>DNKW01000086.1 GCA_003488655.1 Candidatus Altimarinota bacterium
ACAGAGGGTGTATCATACATCTTCGCTGCGTAGAAGAGTTTATGAGAGAGAATATTTACCACCGTTTGTTCGAATTCAAAAGCAATCTCGCGGATATCGTTTTCGCTCAATGGTCTAAAATCTGTCGTTCTTTTGTCCACCTCTCGTTTCACGGCACTTTTCAATCCTGAAAAGGAAAAATCATGGCTATTTTTATCGAGGAGTACTTTTGGGAAAATACCTCGAAATTCGCCGGTATATTCGCTTGCGAGTTTCCCAATAATCGGACCTCCCGGATATTCGAGCCCCATCATTTTCGCGACCTTGTCAAAAGCTTCCCCGGCTGAATCATCGAGAGTTTCACCGATTTTTTCGCGCTCGAACATACTTTTCCAGAGATAGAGCTCATTATGCCCGCCTGATACCGTCAAACACATGGAAGGGAAGGGGATATCGCATGTTTCGCGTTCAAGATAGTTTGCAAACATATGAGCCTCGATGTGGTCGATCGAGATATAAGGTTTGTTGAGAGTTTTTGCGAGCGTTTTCGCCACACTCATCCCTACGAGGAGTGATGGCATGAGTCCTGGGGATTCCGTACAAGCAATGACATCCACTTCTGCCAGAGTCACTTTTGCTTCCCCGAGGACTTCTTCCAAAACTCCGAATATATTGTTCGCATGGAGCCTTGCCGCCACCTCCGGAACGACTCACTTTGTCTCGTTATGCTCTCGGATCTGCGATCTCGTCTTCATCGCGATAAGCCCCCGACCGCGAAAGACAGCGATGGAAGTATCGTCACAGGAGGTTTCAAAAGCGAGAAGAAGCATATTATTTCTGTATTATAAATTCGATATTATCCGGATTATTGGAGACTCTCGTCAGCCAAAATGGCGAGAAAGTGATTTTTACGCTCGCGATATTATTATCATTCAGAAGAAGGGATTTTGCTTCTTTCGGCGAGGTATTTGCAATCAAATTCTTGAGTTTCTTAGTGAGATTATTCGATACATCTTCGAAATTGTAGGAGATGGTTGCATCCAGTTCCGTCGTTGCTTTCATGGAAAAGCCGGAATTGATGCTTTTAGAGACGATATTGGTGATACGGAAACTCTCGTCATTCACTCTTATAAGCTTTTCTGTACCGAAAAGGAGTCCTTCATTGAGAATAGTTTTGAGGTAAAAGAGAGCGGCACTTCTATCATAGACATAGGTGCTAATTTTTACTTTTCCGTTAATGGTTACCTCATCATTTTTATCTCCGATTTTTGCTCCCTTGCCAAGAAGGAGATCGCCCATAGTGTAGACGATATTCTCATTGATAGGAAGTACGGCATAGTTTTCGCCGTTTTCCGTGTTGGTTTTTTTTATAATCTCTTTCATGGATTCCAAGGCCTTGCTCTTCAGTTTCTCCGCGAGAATATCCTTGAAGCTCGTCACTTCCTTATCGGTGAGGATATGTATCTTCGGGTTAATCCCCCCATTGAAGGAAGTGGAAGTTTTGGCGTAGATTTTATCGCGATTGAATTTGAGTCCGGGAATGGTAAGAGTCGCTCATTCCCCGATATTTCCTCGTACCCCGATAATCTCTCCTTTAAGATCATATGTATCGGCCACGAGGGTTGTCGTAGCCTTCCCGATAACGGTTACTCCCGAGATTGTTCGTGTTGGAGGGACTTTTATCCATTCGCTGGTTTTGAATACTATGCCATCTTCCGTAGCGAAACGAGTGGTTGGACGGAAAACTTGTTCCTGTCGGAGTTCATTGTAGATATCCACGGTTCCATATGCATTCTTCGTGCTCATCTGGTCGATGGTTGTCACGTTGAAGGTATATTCCATCGGTATTTCGAGATTTATCGGTCGCACATTCACAGTATTTTTACTATCGAGTACGCTGGCTTCTTTCTGAGAGAATACGATATTTCTCGATACGGTTTTAATTCAGAGTTCCGGTGTTATCGTTACATAGGTTTTTGATACCGCGAAATAGAATATGAACGTGAGAAGCGAGAGGGAAGTGATGAGTCCTATGATGAGAAAAAACACATTGGAATCTTGTCATATTTTCTTGTTTTTATAGAGGAGGGTTTTCTTTTTGGAAAAAAATACGAATTTTAAAAAGAGCTTATTTATCTCATAGCGCGTGTATTCGAGGAAAGTAAAATTATGCCTCAGGATATGGTTTTTCGCATATTCTTTCTCGAATTCTATATCATCATTTTTTTGAAAAAACCGAATCCCGAGGGATTCTCCCAGTCTCTTCAGTTCGCTATTGTTCGTGATGAAAGAGAATCGTTTCATCGGAAAACGATACAGAAGAAGCTTCAGATTCAGATAATTGGTGAGGTGAATATTATCCTCTATCTCTATCTGAATCTCTTGCGATTCCATCTTGGATATCTTCTCAAATATCTCGATAATGGAATCGTATTTATGGATATGGAGTCATTTTTTATTCATATCGGTAGATTATGTAGCGGAGTATACGGGCTATGGGGTCTTTCTTTAGGAGGAGCATTTCTTCTGTGGCTTTCGCTAGACTGAAAACCTGAATAAAGCTTCATATATCATGGGGAGATATATTTTCTATCGTTTCAAGGATTTGTTCCATATGAATATCGTTTCCGATATTTTTCTTTTGCAGGTGCTCTTCGAGTTTCTTCTGGAGGAATTCGGAAGCTCCTCATCCGGAGAGGAAAATATTTTTCAAAAAGAGTTGTTTCGTGATATCGGTCATAGCAACAAATATCGCATCAAAGAGGACTCCGAAAAATAAATCAAATACTTCTTTGTGTTCTTCATATGCCTGTTCAATATGAGTGATATGGTGCTCGATATCGAGATATCCGAGTTGCGGTTCTTTTTGCTTGAAAGTTTCCTCAAGAAGTCCAAATCCGAAATTGAGGGTATTTCCCCCGAGGATCTCTCCTCTATTGAGCACAACTATAGTCGTTTTTGATGCGCCAAAATCGATGTAACAATTGAAATCAAAATTCTCGTCTTTCTCCTCAAGGAGCTTCGGAAGTGTAACGATGGAGGGGATGAGGGAGATAACATTTTTCGAGAGCCCCCGTCCGATATTTTGAATCATATTGACGTACGACAGGGGGACGAAAACATTGATAACTCCGAGCTTGATATTCTTCCCGGTGAATCCGATGGGATTTCCGAGTTTCTTCCCATCCACTATTATGGAGATGATGGAGGTGGTAACCAGTTTCATCTCGGATTCTATAATTCCCGTTCGTTCCCGTATCTTTCCTTTGACCCTATCAAGCGAGGTGTGCTCGACTTTTTTGACGATGTGATCAATCTCGTCCATGGTGATGGGGCTCTCCGGATTTTCTCGGATGTAGTTCATATGGATGATATCCGAGAAAGTGAGAACCGATCAGAGAGATATGACGATATCACTCGGTATCTCATCGAGATTCTCTCCCGCCTTGCTGATAGCTTTTTTGATCGTTTCAGAAACTCCATAGAGATCAGCGATTTCCCCATCTATGATATTTTTCTTACTCTGTCGCATAATGGCAGAGCCCAGAACCTTAATCCCTCCCCCTTCGATGGAACAGATAAGAACTTTAATCTTGGAAGTCCCTATGTCGAGGGCGATGAATTGGTTGTAATCAACGATATTGCTTATCTTGAAGGACACAAATTGAAAAATTAGAGTTTATAATGTTTGCAAAATTCGTATTTTGTATGAGGCCAGGAATCTCCTGAAAAATGATGAAGTTTGTATGAAAATCGAGTACCGTAGCGAACCGTACGACTTGTACGGAGAGCGAGGAACGGAAGATTTAAATGCAAAATTCGCATTTTGCAGAGATTCCTACATTCCCATCATCATCTTGAGTTCATCGAGGCGTGATTCTTTCCCTGCTTTTTTGAGCATAGAAGCCCCCTCTTCCACATTTCCCTCCGATATAAGAGTGACACCGAGATCTTCCATGATGAGTTCGTCCTCAGGCGAGAGATTCAAGGCTCGTTTCATTACAGCCACTCCCTTGCTCGGGTTTCCGAGCATGGCATAGCCCCATCCGAGATTTCTGAGAATCTCCGGATTATTCGGGAAGAGTTCATTGGCTTTTTCAAGGAGCTCCACTCCGATACGAAAATTACTCTTGGAGATATGGATGAACCCCATCAAGTACATACCCGTTGCGGATTCCGGATGGAGTCGTTGTGCTACTTTGAGTGCCGATTCCGCAGCATCGAGATCCCCTTCGTAGAGTCCGATATCGGCAAGCTCCTCGTAGAGCCGGTAATCGTCCGCGTGTTGGAGGAGATATCCTTGCACTTTGGTTTTTGCTTCGCCGTAGAGTCCCGCGTACTTGAGTCGCTCTATTTCTTGGATGTGTTTTACGTTCGTTTCGCGCATGGTTGATTTGGATTATTGATTACTCACGTATCATACCCAGAAAATGTGTTTTTTCAATAGATAATTTCGGTATTTTCATTCCCCACAATTTATAAAAAAAGTGTTTTGAAAAACTCGACAGATTGTTGTCGAGTTTTTCAAAATTCAATGAAACAATGATTATCTCTGTTCCAGTGCATCGAGTCGTGTACTCAGAGAATCAATCTCCTTTTGTTGATCAATATACTTTGCAAACAGTTCATCGATTTTATGGGAGAGTTCTTTCACCGCTTCGATAAGAGGTGCAACAAGAGAAGTATATGCAACGGATTTATATCCGTCATCACCCGTTGTTACGAGCTCTGGAAACGCTTTTTCTACATTCTGGGCTATCACTCCAATATCCTTTGTCTTCTTGAAGTTCTTACTCGGGAATTCGTCGGTTCTCCAATCAAATGATACCCCATTGAGAGAAGTGATTTTTTCGAGCGCATTCGTCAAAGGTTGAACATCCTTTTTAAATCGAATATCTGAACTATAATCATCTGCACCGCTTGATTTTATTCTTCCAGCAACTTCCAGTTTAAATCCTGTAGTTACTGTTGTAGTACCGATTCCTACATTTCCCGTGTCGCTATTAATATATAACCATGGTCCGGTCCATGATACCGGAGCTGTTTTTTTCCAACCACCGATGGCAAAATCTTGTTGATTAAGTGTAATTGTCCAAGTATCAGGAGTACTACTCCAAGCACCCGTAATTCCTCATCATCTTCCTATATATGTATCATATGTACCGTTATTCTGGGTTAATGTACTATTCATTCTAATACCACCATTAACATCAAGCTTATATCAAGCTGTCGGACTTGTCGTCCCAATACCGACATTCCCATTACTAATACGCATATCTTCCGTTAACATACCACCATGATAGGTAGAAAAAGCCATGTTTGCAGCTGAACCACCGTTAGACAATGGAAATGATATCTGAGCATTACTTGCAGTATCTCACATATCTCTAAATTGTATAGCAGGAATTGCAGCATTATCAGCATAATTAAATCTAAATTTCATAAAGGCAGTTGTTGTACTTGCTGGCATCATTCCTGCATTAATATCCAACTTCGCTCCTGGATTTGTCGTCCCGATTCCGACATTACCGGCTGAACCATTCAAAATAATAGATCAAGATATACCAGATTCAAGATAGAGTTTATTTACTGCTGCACCTTGTGTTCGTAATCGATAACCATCACTCATAGAGGCTAAGGCAACAAAATCTGTTGTGTTATAAGATAATTTAAAATCATCTATTCATGCTCAAGTTGATTTGATATCCAATCTTGCCATCGGATCAACCATCCCTATCCCGACATTCCCGCCACTACTAAATGTTACACGATCGGATCCGTTCCAGAAACGGAGTTGCTCGGTGGTTTCATCATGGTAGATTCCCCACTTTGGTTTAATTCCTGATTGGATATCCATTTCAGCATTGTTTCCTGTCGTCGTACCCAGGTGGAGGAGCTTGCTCGGACTGACGGTTCATATCCCCACATTCCCTGCGGTGTAGTTTATACTGCTCGTTGCTCCGGTACTCCAGAGATTTCCTCCTCATGCGACAAGAGTAGACACTCTCGTATCGAGATCATTCACCGCATTAATGACATTATTCCATTTCATGGATGTCATGGGTGCTCCGGCGGTTTCCGTACTGAGATTATATGCCGCATATCCAACCGTAAGAACGACAAGCGTCCCAAAGAAGACGAGGGCGGAATAGAAGGGTTTTTTGAGTGAAGTCATACAAAAGAAATGATAAAGAAAAGTAAGAGGTTTACAACAAAACCATTATCTCATTTTTCTTTTGTAAATCAAGTTTCGTTTCCAGAAAATCCACCATTTCCAAAGTTTGATTTTTATTTTTACGATGTTTTCGTATAATTACGCATAATAATCTTATTTACAGTACTATTTTTATGAAGATTCTTATCCTTTGAGATGTATTCGGACGAACCGGCCGCAGGATGGTGGAGGAGAATATCGACTCTCTCCGTGCAAAATACACTCCCGATTTCATGATAGCTAACTCCGAGAATATCACCGGAGGGAAGTGACCGATCGAGAAACACGTTCTTGCTATGAAAGACCTCGGTTTCGATGTGCTCACAGGGGGGAATCATGTCTTCTCGAACCTGAAGGATTCCGGAAGTGTATTTTCTGACCACGAGTCCATCCAGATCCGCCCCGCGAATTATCTGGAAATAAGAGAGTATCCTATTCCGGGAAAGGGGTGGAGGATAGTCGAGAAAGGAGGACAAAGACTACTTGTTATCAATGTTATGTCCAATGTTTTTATGCATGATGGTCTCGATAATCCTTTTCAGAGTATTGATCGGATTCTCTCGGGATTTACGGAGAAATTCGATGCGATTATAGTGGACTTTCACCGGGAGACAACTGCTGAACTCGCAAATATGGCATACTTCCTTGATGGACGAGTATCGGTGGTGTATGGAACCCATACTCATGTTCAGACCAATGATGAACGGATATTTCCGAAAGGAACTGGTATGATTACCGATCTCGGTATGACCGGACCCCTCTGGAGCTCTATCGGGCATACGTTCGAGTCCCGTCTTCCTCAGTTTCTGACCGGTACGAAACTCTTCGGTCCGAAAGCGGAACAGGTAGTTGGAGAAGGAGTATTGACCGGAATCTTTGTCGAGGTGCAAGCAGGGAAGTGTATACGCATCGAGAAAATCCGAATTAGAGAATGAGAAGAATAACTCCCCATCTGTCATCTCGAGCGAAGTCGAGAGATCCCTTTAGATCGATACTATGACATAGTAGTTTTAGAAGTTACAGAAGATTAATTTTAGTTTAAAAAATTTCGTCTCAAACGTGGTAATTAAAAGCGATTCCTCGGCTTCGCTCGGAATGACAAGCCCAAGAAAACTTCTTAAAAATACATTTTGTCAAACGAAAATTCCCTGATTTATTTGTATCTTTTTTTCCGATATGTTATACTGATTTCAGTCGGGGAATTAAAACTATATTTTTATACAATCTTCCCATGGCCATACAAAATACCGAAATCCTCAGAAGAATATCCATTTCGGGACTTCATTCGGACGATGCTCGTGAAATCATACGGATATTTCCGGTACTGACGGAGGAAAAACAGCTTCAGATATTGGATACATGGGATTCAGTCATCGCAAGCATTAAACTTCACAGAGATGAATTGGAACAAGAAAAAGAAATCCTTCTCATCAAGGCTCTTGAGAATATAGAATCGGATCTGGAAGAATATGGACGAACGCTCGTTCATAGTGGAGCCAAAAAAGATCTCTCGGGATTGAAATTTCAAATATAAATACTATTTTTTTAAAATAAAAATATATATGGCATCACCAAATGGAATGAATGGAAGTGAGACTCTTAATGGTATTTTCCAAAAAGGTCCAAAAGTTCCGGAATTGCAGGCAAAAATTGATGCTATGCTCTTGCAGTTTTCTCCGAAGGGGGAAAATAGTCCAAAAGTGCAAGAAGCACTGGAGCGTATCGGTTCTATTTCGCAAACTCTCACTTCTCTCGCAGGTGGGACTCGTGCTCAAATCGTGGATTTGTACGCAGAAACGGTTACGGTAACGCGTCTTTCAGAATACTCGAGCAAAGTGGCTATTTTAGAATCCCATCAACGAAAGCGTGTCTCAAACATTCTTGGCGCATCCAATGATGAGAATTATTCTCAAATCGCATAGTTTATGGACGATAAAAAACCTATTCCGAACGTTCGGAATAGGTTTTTTTATTTTTTAATGCTTAGTTTCTTTCAGTTTAAAAATAACGTGTTTTCGGAGTTTCTTGTCGTACTTTCGAAGTTCGAGCTTTTCTCCAGCTGCGAAATTTCTCTTCTGTACATTGGTGATGTATCCCATGATTCCTGATTCCGTAGAGATGCAAGACATGTATGTTCGTTTTCCTTTTGCCATAGTAGAAAATATTAGAAGTAATTAATTGGATTCCCGCTTTCGTGAGAATGACGAATTTATGGAGCACAGTATATGTTTTTTTTTAAATTTACAAATCTTTTTGTAAAAAAGGGTTTTTTGAATAGAATGCGGGAAATTTATAACCCCTCTTGTATGTTTATCGATGAAGTAAAAATCACTATCAAAGCCTGAAAGGGCGGAAACGGAATCGTTTCATGGCGTCGCGAGAAGTGTATCCCGAATGGAGGTCCGTACGGATGAGATGGGGGATACGGAGGGAATGCGTACCTTCGTGCGACATCTAACATGAATACTCTCTCCGACTTTCGTCATACCCATACTCTCCGGGCTCAAAATGGAGAGGACGGAGGGACAAAAGAGATGCACGGTGCCAAGTGAGAAGACCTGATTATCAAGGTGCCAGTTGGAACTATCGTTACCGATGCGGAAACGGGTGATACTATCGTCGATTTGAGTCATGAGGGGGAGACGTATCCGCTCTGTCAAGGAGGACGAGGAGGATTCGGGAATGCCCATTTTCCATCCAGTGTTCGTCAGGCTCCCGCTTTCGCAGAACTTGGAGATATAGGAGAAGAAAAGTGTGTAAAACTCGAATTGAAACTCGTTGCCGATATCGGGATTATCGGACTTCCGAATGCGGGGAAATCCACTCTTATCCAGAGTGTGACAAACGTACGCCCAAAGATTGCCGATTATCCATTCACGACTCTTATTCCCAATCTCGGGGTTATGGAACACAAGGGACAGAACCTGATCCTTGAAGATGTTCCGGGACTCATTCCTGGAGCTTCGGAAGGAAAGGGACTCGGTATTCAGTTCTTGAAACATATCGAACGAACCCATGTACTTCTCCATCTTCTCGACATGAGCCAAGGAGAGGAGGCGGTGGTTCAGAATTACAAGGATATTCGAAAGGAACTGGAGCTTTTTTCCGATTCCCTTGGGAAAAAAGAGGAAGTGATCGTGTTCTCTAAAGCCGATATCATCCCCCCGGATGAAATCATCCCTCTTTCTAAGAAGCTCGCAAAGCACTTCAAGGGAAAGAAATATTTTACTATCTCTGCCGCGGGATTTCAGTGAATCGATGAGCTCAAAGATTTTTTGATTTCGGAATATGCCGGAAAATCATTTGCAGTGGAGGATGGGGAAGGTGATGGGGAAGATACTCCGATGAAATTCTATGATCTCAAAGATTTCCAAAAAAGTGATAGTTTCAAGATTACAAAGACCGGTGAGCGCGAGATAACCGTGACGGGAGAGCGAATCGAACAGATTGTTCGTATGACTGATATGAAGAACTTTGAAGCGGTTGCTCGTGTGTATGATATTATGGAGAAGCTTCATATCCTCACAAAGGTTCATGCAATGCTTCGGGCAAATATAGAAGAATACTTCTTCGAAGGATCGGATGATGAGGATTTTGGGAAAGTGGTCATCGCCGGACGGGCATTTCCTTTAGAAAAAACGGTTTTTCAGAAGAAATCAAAAAAATAATCTAAAAAAATAGAGATACGAATATTCGTATCTCTATTTTTTTAGATTATCTCCATTTTTTTCCTGACCCCGACAATGAGTCCGCCATTGGGATTATCTCGAAAATAAAGTTCATCCACGAGATTCGTCACGAGTTGGAAAAGTCCACGCCCTCGCTTTCCGAGATATCATTCGAATCAGATAGGCGATTTGGATTTTTTCAATTCTTCCATCTCCTGGCTTGTCTTTGATTCGACCCCTCGCCCAGTATCGCACACTTCCATATTGATGGCGAGGACCTTTTCCAGAGTTTTGAAATGTATGATGAAATGATTCTTATCAAGAGGGAGGCTTCCATACTCGATGGAGTTGTTTACGAGCTCATCCGATATCAGAGCAAAACGATTTTTCCACGGCACTTCGATATTATTTTTTTGGAATAACAACAGTATGAGATCACGAATGATTTTTGATTGATTGTAATCCGCCTTAAAAGTGAGTTCCAAATCGAAATTTCCAAAATCAGAAATATTCTTGTTTATGAAATCGACCAGTTCACCGTATTCAAGATGAGAGATATCTATCTGGAGCATTGATAGGAGGGATAAATCCATAAATATACCACGCAATTATATCAATTACTATACCTAAAGTCAAAAAAAAAGACCATTTGTAAAAACAAATGGTCTTTTTCCTATAAAAACTATCTTACAGACTCTTTAAGAGTTTTACCTGCTCGGAATACAGGAGATTTCATAGCTGGGATCATAATCTTCGCCCCAGTCTTAGGATTTACTCCGTTTCTCTTAGCTCGGTGAGATACCTTGAAGGCACCAAAACCAGTAATATTAACTTCTCCACCTTTCTTGAGTTCAGCAGTAACTACTGAAATCATAGAATTAAGAGCTTTTCCAGCAGCATCTTGAGAAAGACCTGCAGCAGTAGCAACTGCTTTAATAAAATCCTGTTTTTTCATAAAAATTGTTATTATAGAGATAAAATAACAAGAGCGATTATATGAAGGCTAAAGCAAAAAGCAAATGTTTTTTTGTTTTTTTATCAAATAATCTCATTTTCCGTGTCTATCGAGTGAGATAAATTATCTCGTTTCTTGCTTTAATGGAGAGGATTCTAATATATTGCAACGGATATGTTTTTTTCTTCATTTTTTCTTTTATTTTCCCTATAAAACTGGTAAGATACTGTCGTAGAATAGGTATTTCTTCTTCGGATTTCGGCATTCTTTCTTTGAATGTGAGCTTGATTTTTCACACATTTTCCATATACTTCTCAATACATGGGGATGATATAGTATTCTACTTGGAGACTTCGTCATACTTTGTACCGCTATCCGGGAGGTGCTTATAACTTCCGCAATCAATAATAAGCACCACAATTGCTAACACTCGTGTTGCTAAGGGTCTTGTAGCTTTCAAGAAAGCTCTCGCTCCTTCTTTTAGCCCAGCTTTCGCTGCCTAATCGAAAACCGTAGCCTCCTTTCGGGGATGAGTGCCGGCTGGCCTGCTACAAATCTGAGAATGCATCTATCTCGTGCACCTCTTATATCTAGAGATCTCTCCTCTCTGAACTTCTGATACCTCTGGACAGAGAACGAGCAGTATATCCGGTCATATCCTCTCAAGCGTTTTTGATTCTATTCGAGCGAGAGAGTATCCAAAAGAATCTATGATAGTAGACGTCGAGGATGACCTCTAAGGACATGGGGGCGGTTCCCATCATCTCCACCA
>DNKW01000017.1 GCA_003488655.1 Candidatus Altimarinota bacterium
TATTAAATACGCTATATTTCAATATATCAAAAAGTCGGGAGCGATTTTCCAGAAAATCGATGTTCTGTTTGCTTTTACCGACCGTACTGGAAGCTGCTATAGAGCGTACCGGAAGAGCGAATCCATTCGGACTGGAAATGTGATACTTTGTGGGATTGGCGGAAGTGTTCGAGAGAATGAGATAGTTGTTCTCATAAGAGTTGAGAAAAATGGTAATACTCTTCATTCCCGCAGTCATAATGTCCATATCCATACGCTTCTCAAATCCTTGTTGGATATTGGCACTCGGGGTATTTCCAAAACTTTTCATAAGTGAACCCGTTCCAGCTATTCCATAGGTTTTTCCATCCGAATCATTTCCGATGATATTCCAGTTCATATCTCCATCCTGGGTGACGATGAAAGTACTGGTTTTTATTATGTTTGAAGTATTCTTATTAGGATTCTTGGCAGTATTCTGGATTCGTGACCCATCGTCATAGAAGAGGGGTATAATCTCAAAGCCTCCTTGTGCAATGGTTCCTGTATAACTCAGGTCTGCCGCTCGAAGCACGCTGGAAATGGTAGTCTTTTTCGCTAGGGAACTACTGTTTTCCAGGAGACGATATTCGAGATCAGAGTCAGTGATGCTGTCGGAGAAACCTTCACGATGATTGGAACTTTTGAGAAGAGTGTACTCGAGAGCTCACTCGGCACTCATATAGGCAGATATACCGTCCGACAAGAAGTGATTTATCCTATTTTCGACGACAAAGAGATTGAGTATCCCCGCCGAGAGTATCGTTAAAAAGGCGGTCATTAGGATGGCTATAATGGTGGAAAACCCGGATTTATTTTGCATAAGATTCTTATAAAAAGTAAAAAATCAATTATTTCTATACTAATTTTTCTTGTAGACTTTTTCACTGATGGTTGTTTCTATGAGCATATGTGTATTTTTTGCAATCTCACTGTTGACTCAGGTCTTATTTTCTATTCATAGAGAAAGTACAATGGTTACCTTTCCTTCTTGAGAGAAATTAGTAAGGGATTCACCGGTATCCCCGGAAAGGAAAAAGCGAATATTCTCGATACGAACACGATCATCAGAGATAGGTTTTCTCTGGTTGAGACTATCTTCCTTTCCTATATAGCAATGAATATTTGGATTTTTTTGGTCAGACTCGGTGCATATAATGGGCCCACTCAAGCTGTCTTTCATAGGGTAATATCTCTCCCCTCATTGGATGGCAAGAACGGTATTTCCATTCCCTGTATAATTATTGATTTTTTCAGGAGTGGAATTATCGTAATACGTTAGATCGATTCACTTTTCCCGGACATCGCTCGCTATCTGTTCGGTGATATTTCGAATATTTTCCTGAACTATTCTGAGCGCTTCGAGGCGTTTGTTTATCTGTATCAGGTTGCTGTATATCATAAATACCGATAGCATAATCACCGAAAGAATGGTTATAGAAACAACAAGCTCTATCAGCGTAAAAGCAGTACGATTTTTTATTTCAGAAGTTGAAATTTTCGGAGAAAATGATGTATTCATAATAATAAAATGAAGTAAGAATTATTGGTTCTTCCAGTCTGTTATGATAGTGCTCATATTTGAGAGACGATATCCTTTATCAAGGCTTACAAAAAATACCGTAACCTTGTAGGCCCTGTCAACGGGGATGTTGTTATTTACAAGGGTATTTTTGGTTACAAGCGGTTCGAGAAATAAAAAGGATACATAGTTTGTCTTACGGTTTGTTCCGGTACAATCATGAACATATCTCCCAAGATTATCGATACAGAGACGGATAGACGAATTATTTTTCTGAAATTCTTGTATGATCGTTTCCTTGGAAAGAGATGAGAGAGAGAGCTTCTCTATGCGTATGGTTTTCTCTATATTAAAATTATTGACTATGATATAATAATTATGGGGTTGCAGTAATTTTTCAGTCTCCACCGACGATTTGGCAAGCTCGATGGAATTCCAGGAACGAAATTGTATCCAATTGGTATCTCGGAGATTCTTCAGAAGCTCTATCTGTCCTCGCATGATATTGGCACCAATAATCTCGTCCCTTGATCGAATGGAGGCATTGCTGGCACTATCCACGAGAAGATAGGCTCCAAGGAAGCCAAGAGTAAAGACGACGATGCCGACCATGAGCTCTAGTATGGTAAAACCTTTCTTGTTGAGATATTGAAAAGAATGAGGGAGATTTTGCATATTTTAGAATACTTGATTATATAAAGACTACCTCTCTATTTTTAAAGTTCTGTAGAGCGCTCCGGTCGTTCCGGTTTTCCAGCCCATCCCCATATCGAAGGTCGTTCCCGTTTCCGTGAGACCCGTATATATTTCCATATCTCATTTTGGTGCTTTATATTCTATAAGCATCCTGTCTTTTGGAAGGGTATTGATATTCACACCGTCCTCAAGGGAGATTATTTTTATAATCTTCGCATTGGTATTTTCTATAAAAGAGTGAGTTCCGGGAAGAAAGGTGAACATACTGATGGTATGTGATCATTTCTCAAGAAGGAGTCATATGTTCGCATTCTTCGTGGTTCCTGGGAAAAGCTGTCCATTTTGCGAGAGGATTCTCGCATCTTCCATCGCCTGATGGACTTTTTCTGTTGATATGCGTATTTTGGAGAGTCTGCTATAGTAGTCATAAGGGACATAGGATCCGGCAAAAAGAATACCAATAATCGTTATCACTACTATAAGTTCTATGAGAGTGAAGCCGGATGTATTTCTAATAGAAGGAAACATACATAAGAAAATGAAATTATTATAACTGGGATTGTATGATTTTTTCCCTTCAAATCAAGTATTTCTCATAAACGAAAAAATTTTGGCCAATAAAATAGAAAAAACAAAACTAAAATTTGCTTTTTCTATTTTTTCTATATACTTTTCCCGTTCGTGATTTTTCACTCGTTTTATTTTGTTATTTATTGTCACTATGGACGCAACACTTATTAAAACTATTCAACAAGAATCCATCAAGGATGAGAGACCGGAAATTACTACTGGTATGGAAGTGGAAGTACACCAGATTATCAAAGAAGGAAACAAGGAACGTATCCAAAAATTCAAAGGTCTTGTTATCAAGACTCATGGAAAAACAACTCTTGATAAAACCGTTACAGTTCGTAAGGATGTTGACGGTGTCGGGATTGAGAAAATTTTCCCAATCTATTCTCCAGGAGTTGCTAAAATCGAAATTCTTCGATCTTTCAAAGTTCATAGAAAAAATATTACTTTTATTCGAGAACTGAAAGGGAAGGCTGCCCGTCTCAAAGAGGTTCGATAGGGAAACAAGAAATAACTTCGAACTTTTCGTTCAAACTTTTCGTTTCCTTGTTCTCTGTACAGTCGTACAGCTCACTCCGGTACGCAGTTTTCACAAAAATTTCATCGTTTTTTCTTGTTTCCGGTAAAAAATAGATAAACTGTATAAAAAATACATACCAAAAGTATGTATTTTTTTTGTTTTTTCTTTGGATTTTTTGTTTGTACTGAGGAGTCTTTT
>DNKW01000007.1 GCA_003488655.1 Candidatus Altimarinota bacterium
GGAGCAAGTTCTTCCGAACTCATTCGTTTTTTCTTCGCATCAAGCGTTGCTCGGGCGATATCGACCTGTTTGGAGGCGGTGGAAATAGCATCTTTTCCTTGTTTCACTATTGTAGCGTACTGAAGTTCGCTCGATTCGACCTGTTTTTTCGCGAGATTAAGTTTCGCCTGGGATGTGCTGATGAGAAGATTGGTGCTCGATCTTACCCGCTCGAGCTCTCCTTTCGCGAGATCAAGTCTGGAAGAGAGCACATTAATAATATCCCGATGGGTTTTTTCATCGGTGTCGAGACTCGTTTCTTTTGTCACGATTGCCTGTCTGGCGGTGATAAAGAGGCTGTTTTGTGAGTTCAGAACAGAAAGCTCCGAATCAAACAGAGCTATCGATGTATCGATCGAAGTTTGAGGGAAACTACTTGAAGAAATGGAGTCCCGAAGCGTCGCAAGAGTTTCTGTGAGCGAATTCGAAACAAGCACAGACACTGAATAGATACTATCCATCCGAGATACAGTTTCTGTATACGGAGGATTTGTTCGAACTCAACTCCAATCGATCATAAATACATCAAATGCTGATTTCGCCGTACGGAGGGCATTTTCTGCACGGGATTTCGTTCTCGAATCTTTAGCCCCGAGATATGTTTCGAATGAATCGTTCTTGTTTCGGTTCGCGTCGGTCACACCGAGAAGATTATCCAGATCATCCAGATCTTTCACGAGCATACTTATCAGAGCATCTATGGCGATAAGCCCTTTTTCACGGAGATCACGAAGACTTCCCGATCCATCCGATAGAACACGACGGAGATCATTCTCGGCGTTTTGAAACTCTTTTTCAGCGATAACGACGGAATTGAGGGTATTTTGTAAATTTGTTTTCGTATCGTTTTTCGTCGCATTCAAATCATTTTCAGCCGAATGAAAGCTCACGAGAGCGGTTTCAAGGGATTTCTTGGCGCTAAGCGTATCGGAGTTCGTCTGACGTTTCGTATTCTCCAGAGCAAGCGCCACTTGTTCCAGCTGTTCCTCTGTGATACGTATCTCCTCCATTGATGGCGCACTCGCCTCCTTAGCGATGAGATTTGCCCGAGCACTCTGCAATGCTATCTCGGCTTTTTCGAGATTAAGTCGCAGATACGTGTCATCGAGCGAAACCATTGCTTCATTCTTTTCCACTTTTTCTCCATCCTTTTTGTGCACGATTGCAATCTTCCCGGCCATAGGAAAAGAGAGATTATAGTACCCGCGATAGAGCATCTTCCCGTCCCCAGAGAGCGTTTCCGTAATCGATCCCGTTGAAATTATGTGAGTTTTGTACGAAATATCTTCCTTATTTTCCGAAGTGAAAAACCACACATACAACACAATCATCATCGCTACAATACCGAAAATTATTCCGAAAACAATGGTCCGTCGGCTCTTTTTTCGGGATTGAATTTCGGAAAGAATGGACATAGGAGAAAAATTACATTGTAGGGACGATCATATCGTCGATTTGTTTCAAAACCTCTTTCATATTTCCTTCTTCAAATTCCCGTTTTACGGCTCGGGCTGCCATAGTGTATGCCGCGAATTTCATACTGTTGAGATTCCCTGTAGAAATGGAGAGAATATGAAATGATCAGAGATTATTTAAAAGCGATCTGATCTTTTCTCGGATATATTCCTGATCTTCGTCCGATAGCTGCATTTGCGCTGATTTTATCCGGTCTTTTATGTCGTAGAGTCCGATTCTGGTTCGATGGAGCGTGAGATGGAGCGTCGTCATAAGTACATCATATACAATGGTTCTATCGTCATATTTTTCATTTCCATCCTCTTTGAAGGAGTCATATACATATTTGATTATATCGTGAATCTGAACGAACGGACTCCCGACGAACGATTGCCGTCCGAAAAACTGGATATATTCGCGCAATATAGGAAGAATGGAGTGGAATCATTCCCGAACGGATGGAGAAAGTATTATATCTTCTCTTTCGTCTTCTTTATATTTTTCCACGCTTTTCTCCAAATCCGCATATTCAAAAGATTCGAAAAGAGCAAGAAATTCTTGATAGACGATTTCGAAGCGATGTGTTTCCATTCGAATCATACTTCGAAGCATTCAAACCTGCTCGAAAAGTGTGCCGGATTTCCCCATATTTTCGGAATGTGCCCGCATAAGATCGTTCCATGCACCGATGAGTCGTCCCGTACTGGTTTGCGTATGGGAAAAGTCGATCTTTTCGATACGCCACTTGAGCGCCGATATTTCGTGGAATGTTTGCTTCCCTCAAAGTTCTTCTCGCAATTTTATGATTTCATTTCTTCTCTCCTCATCCGCGAGATCATACCACCGAAGAAGGAGCGAGTCGATTTTTTCCTTCAAAGATTCTATTTTCTCGGAGCGACCCGCCATCGCGTCAATCGCCTTCTCCTGGCTTCGCGCGAGAGAAAAAATATTGTCGAATATATGAGGTATCACTTTTATCACCTTTCTCTTCACTCCATCCGCTTCCATAAGTCCCGTACGTTCCTGGAAGAGGATATATTTTCCGTGCCACGGTTTTCCCGGTTGATGGAAACTTATAATTCGTGCCGTTTTTCCTCGTTCTCCGAAGGGAAGGTGTTCCGTGTGAGCAAATGCCTCTTTGATTCGGCATATCGCTTCGACTCGTTGTTCGAGTTTTTTATGAATGTTTTTGCGATAGAAATCGTATTTCTCACAAATACCGAGACGGACAAGGAAATCGTCCGTGAAAAATTCCGGATGGAGAACAATGGATTCCAAAAGCTCTTTTTCCGTATTTCGAGAAGTTTTTTCGCTAAACTCCAGATAGTCTTCCGGAAGACTGAACGCTCTCTCAAGGTAGTAGAAAAGTCGTGCCGGCTTCTCTTCCATGTGTTCGTAGCGCGTATGAGGATTGAGTTGTCGGAATTTCTGAATTCGCGGTTCTTGATTGGCGAGTTCTCGCTGTTCTTGAAGACATTGATTCACTGATTCACGTGCGGTTGACAATAATTGCTCGTTTCGTTCCCGTGTTTTTGATCGGATCAACACAGTCCCCGCATCCGCAATTCAAGGGGTCGCATGTATTTTTTCAACATTGGGAGAATGTGAATTTTTGGAAGACATAGTATGTGTATTATTCAATAATGATGAATGGATTTAATATTCTATACTCTAAAATCAGAAAAAAGCAAATCGGATTTTACAGAATCATTTCCGGGGACAAAAAAAGTGTGTCAAATGATATGACACACTAAAGGGTTTTTTGAAAATTGGTTTCTGTATTTATTTGACCTGTTTTTCTTCGTGACGATTCGCAAGTTCCATAGTTGCCTGGACTTTCTCCGTCATATTTTGGGACCTTTTTTGCTTCAAAGCTTCTAATTTGTTTTTCTTCTGAATCAATTCCCTCTCTCGTTGCAGAGTTCTTTCTTGCGAAAGTTTATTTATTAATCGCAAAACTGTTTCAATAAAAATAATAAGAATGCCCCAGAGGATATAAGGGAAAGTGCTTTTATCACGGGTAAGCACTCCGATAAAAAACAGCGCGATTACCACCACTATAATGAAAATTCGATCAATTTTGAACCAGATTTTCAGAAGATTATTTTTCTGATTTTTTGACATGTATTCCCCTTTTCTTCAATTTGTTTAAATTTTTTTGCCCTTGGGCATGTGAGTTATATACTCATATTAGATAAAATGTCAATTTTTTTTACTTGCATATTCCTCGGTCTTTTTTATAATACCGCGTATTTATTCCGCAAATAATCGCATATATATGAAAAATCCCCATATTCTCTTTATATTAACTATACTTTGTGCATTTTTTACTACGCTTTTTTCTAACGTATTTCTTCAGGGAATAGGATACAGATGAGTAAAAAGCCAAACTGTAACCATTCAGAAAGAGGATATAAAAACAGGTACTGCTTCGCTTAAAAATCTCGAGACAAGCGTAAAATCAGTCGCGAAAAAACTCTCCCCTTCTGTCGTGAGTATCATCGTTTCCAAGGACGTACAGACTTACAAGACTGATCCGTTCGGATTTTTCTATGAACCTTCAGGAACTGTTCGAAAAAAGGTTGGAGGTGGAACGGGGTTTTTCATCACTAAAGAGGGGCTCGTTCTTACCAATAAGCACGTAGTTTCCGATCCGGTCGCAAGCTATACTATCATCAGTGCTTCCGGGGAAGAATTTGTCGGGAAAGTCCTCTCTTTTGACCCGACAAACGATCTCGCTGTCGTACAGGCTTATGATATAGATGGAAAGAAACTTACGGATCGTGAACCGGTCAATTTTATTGGCAATGAAAGTCCCCTTGAAGTGGGAGATTTCCTCATCGCCATAGGAAATGCTCTTGCGGAATTCAAGAATACCGTGACCTTCGGGGTTGTTTCCGCTCTCGGACGCACTATCGAGGCGGGAGATATGGGAACTCGCGAAACAGAGCTTCTGACCGGACTTATTCAGACCGACGCCGCCATCAATCCCGGAAATTCCGGGTGACCGCTCGTGAATCTGGACGGAAAAGTCATTGGGATCAATACCGCCATCGCAAGCAATGCGACCGGACTCGGATTCGCCATCCCGCTCTCGGAAAAAGAAGTGCAGTACCTCATACATTCCGTGGAGAAAAACGGAGTTATCAAGCGAGCCTTTATAGGGGTACGTACCCTATCGCTCACTCCCGATATCGCCAAAAGTATGAATCTTGAGATTACCTCCGGAGATCTCATAGTGGATTCCCCCGATGCCATCGTGGCGAAGTCCCCGGCCGAAAAAGCAGGGCTT
>DNKW01000044.1:0-1074 GCA_003488655.1 Candidatus Altimarinota bacterium
GGACTCACTGCTCTCGATGTTACAACTATGAAGAAAGAACTTCGAACCAATGATACAACTTTTATGCTCGCAAAGAAAACTCTTATGCGTATCGCATTCAAGAATGTATTCAATGTAGAAATCGATCTTACAACACTTCCGGGACAGGTTGCAATCATCATCTCCAAAGGGGATAAAGTTGCAGGTCTCGCGGTGGTGAACAAGTACGCGAAAGAATGGGCAAAAGAAGAGAAGATGAAGTTTGTCGGAGGGTTCTTCGATGGAGTTCTCCTCGATGCAAAAGCAATCAAACGAATCGCTGGTCTCCCATCTCGAGAAGTACTTCTTGCGAAACTCCTTGGTTCTATGATGTCTCCAGTTTCTGGACTTGCTCGATTCTTCGATGGAGCACAAAAGTCTATGGAGGCAAAGGGATTGAAGCTTGCAAAAGACCTTATCGGTTCTGCTGCTGTTACAACCGTAGCAGAAGTGGTTGCAGCAACTCCGGTAGTTGCGGAAGTTATTCCCGAGGCAGTGGTTGAAATTCCCGCTCCAGAGGCAGTGGTTGAAGCTCCTACCGAAACGGTTGCGGAAGTTGTTCCAGAAGTAGCAACAGAAGAAGTTGCTACTGTTTAATCGTCATTTTACGTGAGGGTCATCTCAATCGTCATTCCCGCCTTCGCGGGAATCCAGCCAGACTACGACAATGGATCCCCGGGTCAAGCCCGAGGATGACGAAAAATAAGGTGATTCTCCGCTAGATGAAGATCTAGAAACCATATTTATCTATTTTTTAATCATACAAATTATGTCTGATGTTACACTCAGTGCTAATGCACAAAAAGTTATGGATCTTGTAGAAGGTCTTACTATTCTTGAACTTGCTGATCTTGTTTCTGCTATGGAGACGAAGTTCGGAGTTTCTGCTGCTGCACCAGTTGCTGCTGCTGGAGCTACTGGCGGAGGAGCCGCAGAAGCTGATGAAAAAACAACTGTAAACGTTGTTATGACTTCTGCTGGAGCTGCTAAAATCGCAGTTATCAAGGTTATCCGTGAAATTACCGGTCTCGGTCTTGCTGAAGCGAAAGCTCTTGC
>DNKW01000044.1:1146-1307 GCA_003488655.1 Candidatus Altimarinota bacterium
CTTGCTGAAGCGAAAGCTCTTGCAGACAACGGAGGTAATATCAAGGAAAATGTTGAAAAAGCTGATGCAGAGAAAATCAAAGCACAGCTCGAAGGAGCTGGAGCAACTGTTGAACTCAAATAATTGACAGAGTTTCATAGATATAAAAAAACCTTCCCGAA
>DNKW01000044.1:1391-2809 GCA_003488655.1 Candidatus Altimarinota bacterium
CCCGAAATTCGGGAAGGTTTTTTTATATCTTAACTCTGTATACAGATAAAAAACAATGATTCTTCTCTAATAAAATAAAAAAAGTTAAAAAATTTGCTTTTTATTATCTTAGGTGGTACAATTCCCCACAGAGTCTTTTTAAATTATTTTTTATCTTTATCTACTCTATTATGAATGACTGCATTTCATTTGTTGATTCAGAACATAAGAGAAAGGTTATTTCCATCTCTATGCTCAGTAGTATGGAATTTTCTCCTCGAATTCGTGAGCTTGTTCTCTCTGTTATTCGGAATAATACGAACTTCTCGTCTCGTTGGGCATGTCGGCTTCAATCTGTCATAGATGAGCTCGTGAATAACGCCATCGAACATGGATCCGATGGGAATTCACTCGTAACGATTACTATATTTCTCAGTACCGTTGACGGGAGTCTAGAGGTTACTATATCCGATATGGGAACAGGAAAAAAGAAAACAACTGCGGAAATTCTCACCAAAAAAATGCGTGAAAATTATGAAATCATGAAAATAAACCCCCTCCTCAATACCAGCGTTCGGGGAAGATGACTTGCTCAAATCGTTCTCAACTGGAGCGATGCATTCGATATTCAAGATAATGAACAAGGAGGTCTTACTACAAAAATCACAAAATATCTTACTCCAGAGTGCCAGGAGCCACCGAAAAAAGAAGAAGAAACAATCATTTCTCCAAAAATTACAATAGGGATAGAAGTATCCGCTCTTTAAAATTTATATATTTTATTTCACTATATCTTTACCTTTTTTAATATGAAATCCATTTTTACTATCCGACTTCAAGGCGATCTCGATGCGATTACTATTGAACCATACAGCGATGCCATAGATAAGCTCGCGCTAAGCATTTCCAGTCCTTCTATTGTTTTGTGTTGGATTTTTCACAAGTACGGTATCTCAATTCCACTGCCATAGGAAATATCGCACACTGGTTTTCACTTTTTCAAGACAAATCATCGGAGATGCATCTGGTAGAACTAAGCGATAACGTATATGACACCTTGGAGCTTGTGGGTCTTCTGCATGCCATCCCCCCACCATAAAACAATCGATGCTTTCAAACTCGCAGTAAGTTCCTAAGAAGTACATTTTGCTTTCCTTATATATCCATTTATGAATATAAAAAATAAATTCGTTCTCTTTTTCTCCATTATTATTCTTGCATTTATCAGCACTCTTGCATTTTTGCTTTCGAGAACCGAGAATATGATCACGAGAAGTTTATACAACGATTTCTCACAAATTGCGAGTAGTACCGCGAAAGAAATCGATGTCTTTTTATTGGAGCGAATTTTGAGTTTGGAAACTCTTTCTCACAATGAGGGTATGAAAGAAGAGATTGCCGGAGTGGACGATATGGGGAAGAAAGCGGAGGTGACAAGT
>DNKW01000068.1 GCA_003488655.1 Candidatus Altimarinota bacterium
CTCCTGAACTGGTTCCAGTTTCTCAAGCTCCTGAGGTAAAGAAAATTGATCTCATCGGGAAATCAATCAATGATTTCAACGATTATATTAAGAGGAATAATTATGGCAACCGCATTAAGCAGGAAGATGGAGTGGCAAAGTGGGTCGTTGCTGATCGTAAGAGTGAATTCTCTTTGGTTATCACCAAAGAATGAACAGTGGATTATGGAATGAACGTAAATACTGCAAACTTCTATTATGACAACTGAATATTGACAGAGTTTCAAAGTTCCCTTTTGGATATTCTTAGAAGAATGGTACAAAAGAATAAAACTATGATTAAAAATTAAATATATGGATAATTTAAAAAAACGGGCACAAAAAGTGCTCGTTTTTTTGCGTTCTTTCTGAAAATATGATACGATAAAGGAAATTATATTTTAAATTATTATTATTTATGTCAGAAACATCCTCTTCAGAAGTACTTAAAAGAAATATTAAAGATAATAATATTCTCGAATTTCATTTTCGTGATAATAAAGAATTGGCATCTTCTCTTCAGCAGATCGGACAATCGGATCTTACCGAGACGGATATGTCTTTTGAAGGTTCTATCAATTTCGAGAACGATGAATATATAGCTCTCGTGGAAGAATTGGAGGGAAAGGGTATCGAAGAAAAACGAAAGATTCTGCAACAGGTTATACGATGACTGATACATAGTCTCAAGACCGAGGTAATTTTGAGTCAATCGCCGAATATCAACGAACTCAAGAAAAAAATAGAATCCGAAGCGAAAGAACCTCTCACCGCTGAATATATTAATACGCTTCTCGAAAAACTTCCGGGAAAAGAAACGAATGACACTATCGGTCGTTCATATGTCTTTCAGTATCTATGGGGGAAGCTTCGTGCAAATGGGTATATGATGACCATAGAAAACGGTTCTGTAAAATTGCTTGCCAAGGATATGAATGATGCTAATTTGCTTCCATTCACCGATACTATCAATAGTTACATCAGAGCATGAAAAATCGATATTCACGACTGTGTTCAATCTATTATGATTGGATCCGGTACGATCGGAGAATATATGGAAACTCGCAAAGTGATGCCGACAGACATTAGCAACGCCGATTATATCGATTATCTTCGGGAAAAATATACACTTTCTCAGAATTTTACCCCATCTGAGATAGAAGGGAGAAATATTCCGACCGAAGATAAAGCGCTTCTTTTATCCAGTATGGATTCCAATTTTTCCAAAACCGATATAAAACAGGTTGCAGAAAAATACACAGAAATGCAAACTCAAGCAAAAGAAGTTTTTGAGTCAAAAACTTTTCAGTCTATCGAAAAGGCTATTGGAGGAGCTCCAGTTAATGTGGCAGATCTTGCAAAAAAAGTAACGGAAGACCCATCGATTCTTGCCGGAAAGCCTCTCACGGTTCTCGCGGGAGGTATTGCTGCCATAATGGCACTCGGACATGAAAAAGGAAAATGATTTTCTCTCTGGAAGGGGCTTACTCGTGGATTTATGGCGCTCATTGCTCTGTTTCTTGGGGCGGGAATGGCAAAAGAATGGGGAATGGATCCGAAGAAACTCGCAAAAGAAGTGGGTGATATGATGAAGCGGGAAGCAAAAACCCCTCCTGTAGCAGTGGTGGAAGCTCCGGTAGTTATTCCCGTTGTGTCCGAGAAATCCGGAGAAGAGTTAAAACTCAGCCCGAGTCAGGTGAGAGCGATGGAGAAAGTGAATAATAATGAAGATCTGAAATCTCGCATAGAAAAACATATAAAAATCAAAGAAAATGAACAAGGGAAACTTGAAGACTATATTCGTTTCATCCACTCTTCCGATTTTCAGAATCAAAAACTTTCCAATCTTGTTTTTACTGAAAATCAGGAAGCAAACATCTTTACAAACAGTGGTATCAATGCTCTTTGAATAATAATCCCGCCAAATCTCAGTCCATCGCTTCTTAAAAGAATCTTACGGACATATATTACCGGAAAATCCTATTTCGAAGCTCCTGCTTCATGAGTAAAAGAAGGAGAGAAGGAAAAACAGGAATTCATAGAAAAACATCCACAGGAAACACATAAGGATAAAACAATAAAGGAACTCATAGAAGAAAATAAAGAATAAAGCTCTATTTTTAAATAAAACTTGTATGCCCATCGATTCTATACAAATCAGTGATAATGACACACTCCTCTTGAGTCAGGCTGGATATAATGATATTGCAGATCTTGCCTCTGACAACAAGATTACTCAATCGGAAATTTTGGGAATTTCTACCGAGAAACGAATAAGTTTCCAAAAGAATCTTGAAAAAATTGCCCTGACTCAAGAAACGAAAATACAACTTTTTTCCCTTCTTCAGGAGATAGAAAAAACCACTATTTCTCTTCTCAAAGTTTCGGATAAGAAAAATGAAAAGAAGTCGGAAATCACTAAAGAAACAGTTGCGACCGATTTCGAAAAATTCAGCGAGTCCCATGGGTACTTGTATGCCTTTGCTCGTGCCTTTACAATGGGATATATTCCCCAAACCCATGACAATAAATTTTTCTCCGAGAAAGAAGCGCCGATTGATTTTGTTCGCAAGATGAAGTGGGTGGCATTCGGAGGGTTTTTTACCAATGGATCGCCTGATTCCGTGAAACGTGGAGCGCTTCATGCGGATGTCACCTCTTTTTACAACAGTGTACAATGAGTAGTGAAGCAAGAGGTAGATAATCTGGAAATCATAAAAAACCAGGTTCAGATAATTCCAGAGGAAGGATTTCGGGAAAGTACTTTGAAAGAATGTGCGGAAAGAAAAAAATGGCTTAATATCCTGAAAGGAGCAATCGAGAGCAATCCCCCGAATCATGACCTTATAAAAATAGCACTGAAAGAATACCAAAAAGTAGCAAAAATGTCACGAATGGAACTTGCAAAAAAATACGGAATCATATGGACATTGACAAGAGGTGGGAAATGAGAAAATCTTGCAAAAGAAGTCCATAAAAAAGAGACGGCAGATCCGAAAAATGCGGAAGCAAAAATCATCGAAGCATCGGAGAAGATACTAGAACTTCGGAAATCAGCATTGGCAAAACTTGCTGATCTTGAAGCAAATCCAAATGATCCGAAAAAACGTATGGAAGCCCTCAGGGTTATCGGAGATACAAATAAACAAATAACATTGCTTGAACGAGCAGGAGTGAAAGGACTCTCGAAGCTTGATAGTAAAAATATAGCTACTCTTGGAACGAAGAATTCATGGGTTGCCGATTTTCTCAAAGCAAACGGAGGGCTCGATAAAACAACGCAGTGGTTCAATGAGCAGGCAAAATGAAAGGTGGGAAAACCGCTTCTCTGAGTCGGTATCATTAGTTTGCTCTATAATAACAAAGAAGGATTTCTCGATCTCGTGAAGGGCGGGAAGGTAGGAGATATGGCGACGCGCATTCTCGATTTCGGTGTGGGAATGGTGCCGGTAGCTTCATCGGTTCACGAATATTTCGTCCTTGAAGACTGATGGTATAAGAATTTTATTCTCGGGGAAAAATATCATCTCTCCGATACCGAGAAGAATTTCCGCCGGGCATTTATGGTGGCGGGTATTGTTCCATTCGGCGGAGCTATCGCGAAAACGGGAGGAAGACTTGTTCTTTCAGGAACGGAAGGAGCGAGCAAAGAGTTCGTCGAATCGGGAGGAAAATGGGTCGGAAACAATCTCATTTTGGGAGCGGATATCGCTGTTACGAGTACTAAGTCCGTCATACAACTCGGAACCTATACCGTTCTCGGTATGAGCGCAACGACCATGACCTATGATCTCTATCAAACGGGAGAGAAGTATTACTGAAATACGACTCAGAAATAAAATCTATTCGGTTCTTTCATCCAAAATAAAAGGCAACAATTTGCCTTTTATTTTCATATATGTTACAATGTAAGGGTAATTTATATTCTCACGGAACCCATTATGTCAGGAACTGCCACAGAAATACAAAAAACTTCAGAAAAAACTCCCGAACAGATTGCCGGAGCTCTTGATGCAAGCGCCAAGAACCTAGAAGCCGAGGGAAAAGCTCTCGAAGCGAAGAGAAAGAGGGGAGTGGCGGAAAAAGTTCGCGGACTCAAAACCGAAGTCGAATTGCAAAAACTGCAATCCACTCTCCCGATTCACGAAAAAAAGGATATCGAGGAGGCGAGAAAAGAAACTAATGCCGTTCTCGCGACCGCAACCGCCGGAGTCGGACTTGCGGTTGTTGCGAAAACCCTCTCCGATACCGTCGATAACTCCGCCATCGGGAAGATGGGATTCAAAGATGCCATAAAAGAATGGCTCACTGAAACACTCGCGGAAGAAGCCGATCCAAAAGACGGATTTTTCGGAAAAATACTCCAAAAGATTAAGATACTTTTCCTTACTCCTTTTGCGATGGTATTCGGAGTGGATTTGAAGAAAAAAGGAAAGAATTGATCGGAATGGGAGAGTGAGGAAGCTCGAAAAGAAGCGGAAAAGAAAAAAGAGGAGGAGAAAAACAAAGAATCTCAAATAGATATCCTTAAATATAAAGGAACAACCCAGGCCCTTATCGGATTTTATTCTTCAAAAAAAGAAAAAGCCGAAAAATGAAAAATACAAGATGTTTTTCTTCAAAAAAAATTTCAAGAACTTACTTTTTCTCAGGCGGAAGAATATTATGAATCATATAAAAAAGATTCAAATTACTCTCTTGTGGAAAAAATGTGATTGAGTGAAAATTTTATAAAAAATAAAGATATTTTTTCGGCACTTCAAATTATAACTACCGGGGAATCTCGAAAACTTATGGAAAAGAAATTTTCAAATAAGCCGGAAAATAATGGAAAATCCATCTGATCGGAAACAGTTTACTCTCTGGTCGGGTCGCTTCATCAGGATGTTGCCCATTTTGCTCCCATGTTGAATGTTTCATTGGAAAATATTCAAGAAATAGAGCAATATGTCGCTCTCGGGGTAAATAAAAGAGAAGACGGAGAATATGATATCACGGGACCTCTTAAGGAAAAAGCTTTAGGGGAAATGTGATTGACAAAAAATATTCTCATATATTTTTGAATCCAAAGCAATCATAAAGTTCTCGATACTCCGGAAAAACTCATGGGTACTATAGATTGAGAAAAACATTGATTAAAAGAAGCGGAGCTGAAAGATATAAAAGAAAAAATCATTCCGTTCGCTTTTGCGATACAAAAAGAAATGGCAAGCAATTCAAGTTTAAATCTCTGAGTGGATTTTCAATCTATTTTATGAAATAATCCGCTCATGTTTTCCGAGATAATAAAAATCTACATTGCTACCGGCGGAAAAACAAATCTTGCATCTATGAATTCTTTTGAACAGTTGGCATTGTATACTTCTATGGTGGGAATCGCAGGAAGTCGCGATGAAAATATGAACGAAGGAACCTATTCTTCAAAACTTTGAGCGGAATTTTTATGACAAGGAAATGATATAATCCCACAATGAGTTAAGAATTTATGATCAAAAATTATGGAATCGGCAGGAGGTATTTTATGGGAATCCGTTAAAAACACCGCTGGTTGGGTTGCAGGAGTTGGAAAAGATCATCCTGTTGCAGCGGCAGCGATACTTGCATATTTTGTATTCTGAAAATGGGTACCAAAAAGAACAACTATTGGAGATTTTATAAAAGGATAAGAATATCTTAAAAATCTAAAACCCAAACAAAAATATGCAAACACATCTCACTGCCACCGAGCGTGAACTCGACTCCCGAGGGGCTTCCACACTTGTGAATACACTCATGAATCACGAGGAAAACATCCATCACGATATTTCCTACTGGCAACGATCCGTCAAGGGAAGTCAGGAATATATGAGTGCATCTGAGAAGCTTGGTGCTCTGAATATAAAAAGCTGGTATGATCTGGAATCAAAAACCCGTTCGTATAACGCTCCTGGATGGAAAATCTCTCCCGAACGGACGGCTTTGTTTGCACAGTTTCGCAATGATTCAAACTATGTCATAAAAAACATCGTCGAACTTGCGACGAGAAGTCTCATATTTGAGATGCTTCGTGCTGATGGAATCGATGCGAAAGTGGCGGTTACGAGTGATTCGGATGATGTATTTGGAGGAGCGGATGTTATCGCTACTATCAATACACCTCATGGCGAAGAGTATGTGGCATTTGACATCGCCGTATCCGCAAATGCTGAGTATCTTGATGAAAAAGAAAAACGCACGGAGACTATCTGTCATGAATTCAATGCAGTGAAGAACCTAAAAAGCAAATCCATTCCGCGGGTGGTCTTTGCTGTTCCGCCCCGTATTATGGCGAGATTTATTTCCGAGTACATGAAACACGTTTCGGTGAAGGGTTTTATAGAGAGAAAAGATATTCTCCTGCTTTTCAAATCGGCTGCAAGCGACACGGTAA
>DNKW01000065.1:0-6293 GCA_003488655.1 Candidatus Altimarinota bacterium
ATTTGATTTTCGAGAAGAGTATGAGAAACGGATCGTGAATTATATCTACACGGGATATGAGAAGGGATTAACCCCAAATCCGGATATCCTCTGCAACAATCTCGTGAAGTTCGACTGTTTCCTCGAGGAAGCGCTCGAATATGGATTCGACAAGATTGCCACTGGGCATTATGCGAGGATAGTCGAAAAAGGTCTGGTTAAATCAAAGATAGAATCTCTCAAAAGCGAAAATATTTGTGCGAAAAATGAGCACCGGAATGAGCTGTACGAAGGTAGTACAGCGAATGAGGGAGTGGAATTTTGAACACAAAGATTGAGTTTTTCAGAGATTTCATTTCACCTCCTCAAATGAGTCGATCCCAATAAAGATCAGTCCTATTTTCTCTCCCGACTCAACCAATTCCAGCTCGCTCACGCTCTTTTTCCCATCGGACACCTTCATAAGTCCGAGGTTCGCGAGATTGCCCGCAAGGCGGGTCTCCCGAATGCGGAACGTAAGGACAGTCAGGGGCTCTGTTTCATCGGAAAAGTGAGCATGAAAGAATTTCTCGAGAAACGCCTCCTGAAGAAGTCTGGGAACATTATCAATACTCGCGGAAAAGTCCTTGGACAGCACGAAGGAGCTTTCAGTTATACCATCGGACAGAGAAAAGGGATACAGATTGGAGGAGGCCCGGCACTCTTTGTTGTCGCGAAAGATACCGCAAACAATACCATCACGGTTGGAACGGAGGCGGAATTAGAGCTCCACTCGTCCGAACTCACCGCCATAGATTGGCACTGGTTAGGTGAGGTTCGAGAATTTCCATTCCATGCTCGAGCCAAGATTCGTTACCGTCAAGATGATCAAGACATCAAGTGTGTCCAAGATGGCGAAAATCGAATCAGGATTCGGTTTAGTTCTCCACAGAGAGCCATAACGAGTGGACAGACCATTGCAGTGTACGAGGGAGAGGAGCTTATCGCAAGTGGAGTGATTGAATAAATCTTACCCAAAAATCTCCTGCATTTTCGCATAAATTTCCCTCCTTTTCATATTTTCTCCCACGAAATTCCACCGCATAATCTCCAAATGGGTGGGATTTTTCATGTCTTTATGGAACGGATTTTGTTGAATCTCAAAGTGGAGATGCACGTCTTTATAGTTTTTATCGGGAACCCCGCTTATCCCAACGTTTCCGAGATAGGTTCCCGCACCCACCAGAGATCCTACCATAATATCTGGTGAGATGCGTGAGAGATGTGAATAGAAAGTTACATTTCCGTCCATGGTCTGGAGCCAGACCTGATTTCATCGGAAGATATCGAGATTTTGAAGCTGGTCGTCTTTTGTGAGATTTCATTTTTTGATTACACGGAATTTATTCCAATTCCAATCATTCACCACTCGTATGACCCTCCCCTTAGAGAGAGCTTGTACGGGGGTTCCAGTTGGTGCCATAATATCCCATCCATGATGGATTCCATCAGTCGTGTCTTTTCTATAGGAACGAAGTGCTCCGGGGATGAGCTTGTCTTTTTGTGGGAGGTTGTATCCTGCAACGGGGGAAATATATCCCGTACCGCCTCGGCTCTGTAAAATCGTCCGTGCGATATCGCTCCGGAGAGTTGTGTAGGTGTCTTTGTATATCGTTTGCAGATACCGAAGTTTTTCTGTGAGCGTGACTCATATGGTTTCTCTTGGGGGAACTGGGGTATTTCGCATAATATTCAAAAGCTCGGAATCGCCGGTGTTTATGAGACTGTTTTCCATCTTTCCGAAAGATTCCAAAGGGAGGGAGAAAAGAGTATCGGTGAAAATATTTTCCCGATCTCCCACGCGGATATGCGGAATCTCGCAGGAAGTAGGAAAGATCACCTGTATGACGTATATCGTTTTTTTGTTCCCGTTCGGTTCTTTATGGAGAATAGTTTCTTTATGTTCACAGGCGGTAATGAGCCGGATTTCCTTCTGTTCGTTTGGAGCACTCACGATGAGGATAGTATTGCCGAGTTTCGGATGCCCCGGGATGATATGGGGATTGAGGTTCGCGAGAATCTTTACTTCCCCATGGGACGATGTGTAGATGTCGGTGGAGTGGAGCGTGAAAGGGACGAACAGGAGGACACCAAGAACGAGAAAATGTAGTTTTTTTGACATAAAAATATGAATAGGCGAGTAAATTACATCTTTCCCGGCATCTTGATCGCCAAGAGCTCGAATCATTTTTCGAGCGTTTCCATTACTTTTTGTATCAGATTTAAGCGGAAGTTTTTGAGGTTTGTGTCCGTTTCTTCGAGGATCTTCGGGGTGTGAACATAGAATGCGTTGAATTCGCTTGCAAGTTCGTAGCAGTACGAAGCAAGGATGTGCGGTTTGTATTTCATGACGCTATCCAGAACGGCTTTGTCGAAGAATGAGAGTCGTCGGAGGCAGGCTCTATCATACTCAGACAAAGCGAGATTTTCTGTCTTGAATGCTCCGATTTCTCCTGCTTTGTCGATGATGTTCTTCGCGCGGACGTACGAGTACTGGATGTACGGTCCGGAGTTTCCCTCAAAAGAGAGGGCTTTATCCCAGTCGAATACGACATCTTTTTCACGATCCTGGGCAAGATAGGAATATTTGATAGCTCCTATGGAAATCGCCTCTATATCCTCTTTTGATAATTCTTGTCCTTTCTCTTCGAGGATGGCTTTGGTTCGATTGAAACCCTCATCGATGAGGTCGGAAAGGAAGATAACTGTTCCCTTTCTCGTGGACATCGCTCCCTCTTTGAGCTTGATGAATCCGTTGAAAGCGTGAAAAAGCTCGACATCCTTCAGGAGTTCCGGCCACGCCATTCGGGCGATGGTAAACGCCTGTTTCAGGTGGAGTTGCTGGCGGGAATCCACGCAGTAGATAATCTTCGACGGATTCCATCCGTTCGTCAGCCGGTACTTAATGGCAGCGAGGTCGGAAGTCAGGTAGAGTCCCGTTCCGTCCTTTTTCTGGAGCACGCACGAAGGGATTTTGGTTTCCTCCGGAAATATGACTCCCACAGAACCGTCTTCATTCTGGGTTGCCACCCCTTTTTCTATGAGTTCTCGGACGATATCCTTCATATTGTCCTTCAAATCCGGATAGTCTTCATTATTCGGACGGGGGAGATCGAGTCCTTCGTAGAAAGATTCTCCGATATTGTACTGGGGTTGTACATTGATGAACTCGAGTTTCTTATTTGCTTCCGAGATAGAAATAGCAGTGAATTTCTTCCAGAGTTCGACGTTTTCTGGATCTCATTGAGAAAGTTTTTTGAATTCTTCTCGTGCTTGTGCTTCGTATCTGTCAGCCTGTTCATTGGCTTCGGGCGATAAACTCCTATTTGAGATTAAACCATGAAACCTTTGATACATAGCTACTAGATATTGCACACCATACTGTCCAAGTTGATAATTAACGTGTTCTTCCTTGTCTAATTTTACATTTTCTTTCCATATACATATAAGAGCCCCGAAAATCCCTCCCCAGTCTCCGAAGTGGGAATCTCCGATAATATTGTACCCGAGATATTTGTGGGTATTGAGAATCGTCTGTCCGATGGATGGAGTACAGACATGCCCGATATGGAGCGGTTTCCCGGCATTGGCTCCTATGTAGTCCACTACGACGGTTTCATTCTTTTTTGGTTTATCTTCTATGGACAGGGAATTGAATATATCCGCCCACGCCACGTTCGTGAGAAAGAAGTTTACGTATCCCCCCATGATCGAGACTTCTTTGAAGTATTCAGGACGGTTTCGGAGTCCTTCCGCAAATTTTTCCGCGACCACCGGAGGTGCGAGCTTGGTGATTTTGGCATATGGAAACACATTGAGTGCGAAATCCCCGAGCTCTTTTTTTGGCGGAACATCCAGTGAGATACTTGATTTTTTAGGATCCTCAAAAAGAGATAAAGTCTCCGGAAACACAGAAACCACTATATCTAGTAGTATTTGTTCGATAACAGACATATGTTAAATATTTTTTAGGCGTAAATATACAGTTTAATATATGGATTTCCTCTATTTAATCAAATCAAAATAGAATTATTTATTTGTTCATCGATGTGCAAAACTTGTGCAAAAGAACAATATTCAAAAAAACGGGAAAGTTTTCGAGAGAAAAAAAATTTGCTTTAGCAGAGGCACTTCTTTTAAGTAAGTTTATTTAAAACCATAAATGTGAAAAATAGCAATACTTCTTCTTTCGCTATATATTTCATTTTCGGATATGATAGTTAGGTATTCAGGGCAGAGAACAAATACTTCCCCCTGATAAAGCTCATTAACAAATCTTACTCTCCTAGAACGGCAACGAACCTAATCACTTCGCTCGCCTCCAATAAAAACTTTTTCAAATAAAAATACAAACGCTTCGTCTCCTTTATGGAAAAGAGGCTTGCAAAAACTGTGGGAGAGGAATATAACTGTGATTCGAAAATAATCTTTCGCGTTGTAGTTATATTCCTCTCTCTTATACCAATAAAAAACAAAGAGAAAAGGCGAAAATGTCTCTCTAATAAATCTCCCCAAGGAGGGTAAGTCATTCACACGAATACTGTGAATGTCGTCCCACGATTAGGGACACCCCTTCTACCATGATCCTTCCACATTGAACGCCTTAGAGCCTTCACGGAATGGACTCATCGGAGACCAGACACCCAAAAATGCCCGCTACCAAGCTGGGCATTTTTACTGCGTGTTTTTGGAAGAGATGTATACTCTATCGCTCTCATAATTTCAAAATATATTTTCTCTCTTCCTGCGGGACTCGCTATGGAGGATGCTCAAACACAGCACTTCGGTAGCGATCGAAAAAATATTTTGAAATTGGAATTATTTACACATTTTAGCATAAAAAATACCCTCCCGGGTCCGGGAGGGTATTTGTAAAACCTCTTATTTTTGTGCCTGAGAAAGAGCATCATTTACCGCATCCTGTATGGCTATGGAAGTACCGGTTGCTCCGGTAACAGTATCAATAACCCTCTTGGAAGTACCAACGATTTTTTGTAATTCCATGTCTCCCTGAGCACGAGTATACATCCCATTTCCGGAATCGGTAAAGTTTACAAACGATGCTTTGGAGATTTTCCCAGAGGCAACTGTGAGAGATACGGTGTAATCTACAGTAAATTCCCCGAATATGTATTTCCCCGTTCCAATATATGTCCCATCTTTATATTCTGAAACTACTGGAATAGCGGCAGGAACTTCTGTTGTGGGAGTTGTCGCGTTCTGCACGGTATTATCACTTTTTGTACAAGCAGTGAGAAGTACGACGATGGAAAGAAGTGCGAAAGCGGAGATTTGTTTTTTTGCTTTCATATGAGAGAAAAAATTTAAAAAATAAGCAAGACGAAGAATATATAGAATCCTCTCAAAGTCAATTTTTCTTGTCTATAAAAATAAGAGAAAAATTCTTTTTGTAAAAATCTGATTTCTTTCTATAATCAGACTGTTTATTTCTTCGCTCATCATCCTATGATTCCTGCTTCTTTTTCTCTGGAAATCCTCGATAATCCAGAAAATAATACTCTTGAAAACTTCGTCATCGAGGTTGAAGAGCTCAGCAATCTGGACTTTTTTAAACGTATCCACCTCCCCGAGGATATTATGGCGGAGATAGAATCCAAAAGTCACGAGACAGAAAAAGCAAGCTTCATCATCTCGACCTATTGTCCGTTTTTCCATGCGAAGAAGCTCCACATCATCTATATCCACGATAAGAAATCCTATACCAAGGAGCTTTCCGATGCTCTCGGGAAAATTAAAGGGGATATCGCCTTCTATACGAGCAAAAAAGAGCAGGCCCTATCAAGTCTCGATAGTCTCGTTCTCACTGCCTATTCATTTGAACAATTCCTTACCAAGAAAACTCCCCGAAAACTCTCTCTCATAATCGAGAATCCGAGCGAATCGATTCGGGAAGAAATAGTCGATCGCATCGAGCTCCTTTCCTGTGTCTATCTCGTGCGGGATATGGTGAATACCCCGGCTTCGCTCAAGTATCCACGTCGTCTCGCCGAACACATTATGAAGCTCCCGTTTCGCAATACGAAAGTGACACTTATGGAGAAAAAAGAACTCGAAACCAAGGGATTCAACCTTCTCCTCGGGGTTGGTTCCGGGAGTGATAAAGACCCATGTGTTTTGGTATTTGAACGCATGATTGACAAGAATCTTCCGACTCTCGCGCTCGCCGGGAAAGGAGTGACGTTTGATGCGGGAGGACTCCAGATCAAGTCCGACGACGGGATGCTCGATATGAAATCCGATATGGCGGGAGCCCG
>DNKW01000065.1:6375-10410 GCA_003488655.1 Candidatus Altimarinota bacterium
GCGGGAGCCGCGACGGTGGTCGGAACTCTCTTGGCACTCGATAGCAAAACAAACCTCCGTGCCAATGTGGTTGCAGCAATCGGACTCACCGAGAACCTCCTCGGAGGAAGTGCCATGAAACCGCTTGATATCATCCGAGGGTACAATGGCAAGACGGTCGAGATAGGACACACAGATGCAGAAGGACGCCTCGTTCTCGCTGACCTCCTCGGGTATATGGAAGCGACTTACGCACCCGAGACCATCATTTCCATTGCGACCCTCACAGGTGCGGTCCTCCATGCTCTGGGACAGAACTATGCGGGAATCATAGGAAACAACGAGGAAATGATTGCTGAGATTCTCGCGAATCCTGCCGGAGAAGAACAGTTCTGGCAACTCCCGCTTGATGCGGATATGATCGACAAAACCAAGGGTGAGATCTCCGACGTGAAGAATATCACCTCCGGATACAAAGCCGGTTCCAGTATGGGTGCTGCATTTTTGACGCACTTCGTAAAAGATTCGAAACTCGTCCATCTCGATATCGCAGGAACTGCGTACCGAACTTCCGCATACTCGTACTTCCCAAAAGGAGCGACGGGATTCGGGGTGATGACGCTTGTGGAATTTTTGAAAATCCCAGTATGATCGCACGAATAAAACAATTTCTCTCCCATGTTTTCCTCTTTCCCGAAGAACTCATAGTCTTTCAGGAACTCTTTGTCGATAAGAATCCGCACTACAAGGAGTCTTTGTGAGAATATTGGCATCTCGATGGGACTTTTGTGGCACTGGAATACACGGACGAACTGAAAACGGAACTGGAGGCGTACAAGTACTATTCCAAAAGGGAGAAAAAAGATATCTTCCTCCCGAAACTCCTCGAGTGTTTCGAACTTTTTTGTCTGGAAGGTATTGATAGGGATGTAGTTATCACGACCGTGCCGCTTCATTTTCTCTCGCATCTGAGGCGCGGATACAATCACTCGGAAATTCTCGCGAAAGGCATCGCGAAACAAGAGGGAAATACTTTCCATAATCTCCTTCGAAAGTCCCGTATGACCAAGCATCAGGCGAAGCTTGATAGATCTGGGCGTCTCCGAAATGTCCGAAACAGTTTTTCTTTCCGTAAAAAATACCTGAAAACCATCGCCTGAAAAGACATCATCCTCGTGGATGACGTTGTCTCGACGGGTTCCACTGCCAATGAGTGTGCGGGACTTCTCAAAAAAAACGGCGCCAGGCGGGTATTCGGACTCTTTCTCGCAACCACAAACACCGACTGATGTCTATAGGCCTTTTTCTTTTGACTAATATCCACTTTTTCATATAATCCCCCGCATACGCGCGTCGTATCCTATATTGTAACGTGTCTCTATGTCTTTTATAAAAGAATCTATGAAGGAATTTGACCACATCGTTTGGCCAACTCCTGCTGAAACTCAGAAATATTTTATCACGGTAGTTTCTATGATTACCATTTTAACAGTATTTCTTTTTGTCGTTGGAACTATTTTTTCTCAGGGGCTCTTCGCAGCCAAGAAGCAACTTGTTCCTGTGAGCTCGAATAGTTCTACAACTTCCTCAGCTCCGATAGGAGATTTGAAGCTGGACAATGTACAAACGACCGCTACCCCAACTGTTCCGACAGAATAATTTTATTCCCTCTTGTATTTTACACGTATGCTTTTTGATAGTATGAATACTGCCCCGAAGGGCGAATGGTATGTTATCCGTGTTATTTCCGGAACAGAAGAGAATGTTCGATCATCACTTATGCAACGACGAGAAGCATTCAATCTCGAAAATCATATTTTGGAAGTTTTTGTTCCGACTCATGATACCATTACCGTTCGAGCGAATGGAGAAAGAGTAACAAAACAGAAGAATATATTTCCTGGATATATTCTCGTAAAAATGGTGGTTACCAATGAGAGTTGGTACATCGTCCGAAACACTCCAAATGTCACAGGGTTTCTCGGTGCCGGTACTATTCCGGTTCCTGTGAGCGGGACAGAACTTGATCAACTCAAAGGAGCGTTGACTGAAAAGAATACCGCCTTTAGCATCAAGTTTCAAATCGGAGAATTTGTTGTCATTAAAAGTGGTGCTTTTGAAGGGAGTGAAGGGAAGATTACTGAAATCAATGAAGGAAAGGGGTTTGTGAAAGTGGAAATCAATATCCTTGGTCGTGATACTCCTGTTGAAATCGACTTTACGAATGTAAAACTGAAAAAATAAAAGAAATCTGCAGTAACTTCAATCTTCGCGTTCAAACTGTACGCTTCCTCGTTCATCGTACAGTCGTACGCCTCACTCCGGTGCGTAGTTTTCACACGAATATTATCGTTCTTGCAGATTTCCGAAACTGATAATCTAATCTTTATCGCATGCGTGTTTTCTCGTATATCCTCACCGCCCTCGTTACGATTTTTGTTTTCAATATCGTTCTCTCTTTTTCGCTTCCTGTATATAGAGATGCTCTCGTACAAGTACGAACAAGTATATTTCCTGTCTCTGAGAAGATATCGGAGGATGACATCGCAGAAGAAAAGAAATCAGAAAATGCTCGTCTCGTAGAATCATTGGATCGCATCGATAAGCATATAGAATCTCTGAGTGAGACACAGAAGACGGATACAGGAGTAGTGACTATGAGTGGGATGGTTAATACAGGAACCATCCTCACAAGTAGTGCTTCTGGAGTCGTGGTTCCAGAAGTAGAGAGCATCCCAGTAGAACCCAGCATTCCTCTCTCCGGACTCTTTCTCTCCAAGATTATGCCGGAGATTACACCCAAAAAAGTTGAAAATTCCTGATTTTTCGGTATACAGGTCATGGGAAAGATATTTTACAACACCTATTCCGACGAGAAAAAACAAATAAAAATCTATGCTTTCAATGACACCTATGATACACTTCTTCTGAATATGAAACTTACGAGCAGTGTGTATTCTCTCAACGAAACAGATCAGTTTTTCGGATATACTTTCTTTCTGAATCCTCTAAAAAAAGACCCAAAAGACACGCTTGTTCGATTTATAACAGCCCTGGAAGGTCGGGCGATTGGCGTTGAAGTGCCAAAGGAGTATTATACAACCCTTAAAAAAATGCTTCTCAAAAATAAATAATTTCTATCTTTCTAAACTTTTATACCCATGTCAAAAGTAACAATCCTTACCAAAGAAGGACTTCTCGAATTTCAAAAAGAGCTTCAATATCTCAAGGAAGTTCGTCGCGTAGAAGTTGCCGCAAAACTGAAAGAAGCTATCTCTTACGGAGATCTTTCCGAGAATTCCGAGTATGAAGATGCTCGTAGTGAACAGGCACAACTCGAGATTCGTATCGCGGAACTTGAAGAGATTATGAAAAACCATGAAATCGTCGATACCAAGAAGGCAAGCAAGAAACAAACGGGAGTGAACGTCGGAAGTCTCGTAACCATCGTTTCTGCAGAAGACGGAAAGAAAGATACTTTCCGAATCGTCGGTTCTACAGAATCCGATATCTTCGAGAATAAACTCTCGAACGAATCTCCTATCGGAAGAGCTCTTATCGGAAAAGAGGTAGGCGATATAGTAAAAGGACAAGCAGGGTCAGGTGTTTTTGAATATAAAATTATGGAAATAAAATAATCCCTTATAAAACTATGAATCTTTTTGCTCAGTATATCATATTTATTCCTATAATCGCCTGGCTTGCTGCGGTTGTTATCAAAGGGATTTATGGACTTCATAGGAAAAACTTCTCTGTCTCCCAGACGCTTGGATCCGGAGGAATGCCGAGCGTGCATAGTGCGCTTGTTACGAGTATCACCACCGCTCTCGGGATTAAATATGGGATATTTTCCGATATCTTCAGTCTCGCTCTCGTATTCTCCATGATTATTATCTATGATGCTATCAATGTCCGGTTTGAAGCTGGTCTTCATGCGAAAGCACTCAATGAAATCAGCTTTCAGGGAACAGAACGGAGAAAAGACTCGCACATTTTTCATAAACCGGAACGAAGAAAAAATACTTTCAACGAATCCATCGGACACCTTCCTGAGGA
>DNKW01000061.1 GCA_003488655.1 Candidatus Altimarinota bacterium
AAAGCACCACCCCGTTTTCCATACTTTGGGAAGGTATCAACTCGTCCCGATTCAAGCATATCGACGGAGTAATCGTAGAACTCTTGGTCGAAATCTTTCATGGTATCGAGATGAAGTTTGACCGCATCGTCAAACGAGAATTCTTTTTCTATGGAACCAAGCGGAGCGGTGGTATCGTAGTTGTAGAATGTATCGAGACCAAGAAGTTTTCGTTTCGCTTCGATGAATCGAGCAAAAAGCGGATAGGCAGCTTGCACTTCGTTCAAAAGCATATCCACGACTTCGTTCTCGAGTTCTTCGGAAGTGTTGCGCGGTTCCATAACCGTGGTATATCCGCGGAGTTTCACATCGGAAGCCCAGTCCTTGACGATTCCAGAGTAGATATTCCCGAGAGTGATTTGGGCTTGTTTACTGTTATAAACTGCACGGAGCGATTCGTAGGATTTTCGGCGGATTTCCCGGTCGGGACTCGTTCGGAGACTTCGGATCTCCTCATCGGTGACGGTTTTTTTCACGCCGTCGATTTCTATCTCAAAAGAGTAGGAATTCGTCAGCTCTTCTCTGAGCCCCTCGACCACCCCGAGAGCTCGAGATTTTTCGTTTAAAACGAATTCTTCCCGTTCCCCGAGTACATATTTGAGATTGTCCGCCTTGGAAACGAGAGCGTTTTTGTAATCCGCGAGGAGTGTGTCATTGGCAAAAGCCATGATGCGATCGTACCCGAGTTCTTTCCATTCCTGAGAGATGAAGAGGAGTTTCGATGAGGCTTCGATGAAGATACACTCGAGTCCGCCCATCTTCTTGATAACCGCATCGTTCTGTGTGTCGAGCGATTGGAGATAGGAGAGATAGATGCTTCCCGTCCCCATCTCATGCGACATTTTCTCGTAATCGGCATAGTATTCGAGCACCTGCTCGGGAGTGGTGAAAGTATTAATACTATTCTGATACTTCTTCGCAAAAGTCTCCGCAAGCGGGAGGATGGCATCGATATTCGCTTGAAGGCGTGGGTCGTCGAGCCCGGAGAAGAAATATTTTGTGAGGTTCCAATTGGTTTGAAGAGTCATAAGATAATGTTTGAGTGTGAAATAAAGTAGTTCGTCATATCTTCACGGATGTATATTCTTCCTCATTCATACGAAGCCAGTGCAAATACTCTGAAATTTCCAAGGCCGTATAAATTTCGAAATGAAATATATCCGTTTCGATGAAATATATCAGATTTGAGTTCATGATACAGAACGTGTGGTATTGTACCCGAGACACAAGAAAAGGCAAAAGTTTTGCATAGCTTGAAAAAATCCCTATAATTCCCAAAAATAATTTCCATTTTTCCTCCATGCCCCGTTCCAATATCGTATTCTTCACTGGCCCCAATCACATCTTTCTCCGGCGCGATCTCGACGCTTGGATAAATATTTTCGCGCAAAAATACGGAGAATATAATATCTCGCGATTGGATCGAGAAAGCCTTACAAAGGTGAATATTCAAGCAGAGCTTCTCACTCCCGTTTTTCTCGGAGAGAAACGACTTATCGTTCTGGAAGATGTGCCATTCGCTGCGAGTCAAAAAGACGAGGAAGAAAAAACAGAAGAATCCACCTCTAAAACTCTTGACCCAGAGTCTGTTATACTGGAAGCTCTCGATCAAATTCCCGAAACAACCGTGGTACTCTTTATTTCCACAGAACCGGACAAGCGGAAAGCGTTGTACAAGAAGCTCATAAGTACAGCTACTCTCAAAGAATACGAGAAATTGGAAGGAAATATTCTCCGCGAATATATCCGAAAAAGACTTCCCCATATAGACGTTACGGCACTTGCCAGATTTATCGAATATACGGGATCCGATATCAACCGCATCGAAAGCGAGATGGACAAGCTCGCACTCTATAAACAGGATGGGTGGATTACGGAAGGTGATATCAAATCGACTGTCATCCCCACTATCGAGACATCCATATTCTCTCTCACGGATGCGATTTTTACACTGGATAACTCGACTGCTCACAGAGAACTTATAAATACTCTCGAAACGCATAATATCCATTATGTATTTTCCACCCTTATTTCAACACTTCGGACTTTTCTCTATGCAGCGAAACTTCTCTCTTCAAACTACGAGCCAAGCAGTGTGCAATCTCTCCTAAAAATCCACCCCTATGCATTTGAGAAAATGGGGAAGAATATGAAACACAGAAAAAGAATGGAAGTTTTGTTTTCCGAATTCATTTCTCTCGATAAACGAACCAAAACAGGAGAAGGAATCGGCGATACGGACGATGCTCTCCGACTCGGACTCGAAAAAGCGATTTTATGTTTGCAAAAAAGTTAAAAATCCATACGATTAGCCCACTTTTATTATTATAATTTCTCTCAATTTATGAAAAAAGTTCTCGCGATACTCACTGTAGCTCCTCTTATTCTCACATCCTGCTTCAATAGTACGGAAAATACAAAAACTCAAACCTTGGATACAAATTCTGAGAAAATTTCTGATAAAAAAGAAGAAGTCAAAGCGAAAGAAGAAGTGGTATCATCCGGCGATACGGTCGGAGTAGACTATGTTGGAACGCTCGAAGATGGAACCGTATTCGATTCCTCTCTCGAAGAATTCGCGAAAAAGACGAAGAATTATTCTCCAGATTCCGGACGAAAATACGAACCACTTTCTTTCACCGTCGGTGCCGGTCAAATGATTAAAGGATTTGACGCAGGAGTGGTCGGTATGAAACTCGGAGAGAAGAAAACGCTCGTACTTGCTCCGGCTGATGCGTACGGAGAAGCCTTCACCGAACAAGAAGTTCCGGTGAAATATTTCCAAGATGTATTTTCAGAAACGGTTCCTCGAGAAAATTTCAAAGATACGGTTACTCAAACCGTTCCCATGAGCGCTCTTGGTGAAAAAGGTAACGGATTAACCGTTGGTCAAGTCATAGAAGCCGGAAGTGTACAGGCAAAAGTGACTAAAATCGAGGGAGATAATGTGACGGTCGATATCGACAATGCGCAAAATCCATTCTATGGAAAGAAAATGGCAGTGGGACTCAAAGCAACATTTGAGGGAAACGCTATAACGGTGACAAAACTCACAGATACGGAAGTAACGCTCAAGGTGGTAAATAAAGCAAATCCGTTTTACGGGAAGAAAATCAAAGAAGGAATGGAAGGAACTATGCCGAACGGAAGCAAGATGAAAATACTTAAAATCACGAAAGAAACCATCACTATCGGGGTTCCGAATACCCATGAACTTGCTGGGAAAACTCTCAAGTTTGATGTAGAAGTGAAAAGTATAAAGTAAGAGTTGTCATTCCTGCGGGGGCAGGAATCTACCTTGTATTTCAGTTTCTTCTATCATTTTCCCTGCGGGATAATCGGAAGATTTCATCGAAGGAGGGAATGACAAAATGATTTTTCTCATATTTCTCAAATGCATTTTCATATCATCACTCTCTTCCCGGAATCCCTCCGCCCGTATCTCAACACGAGTATTATGGGACGTGCTCAAGAGGGCGGTTTTGCGCGATTTCATCTCTATAATCTCGCGGATTATTCGGTCAAGAACACCCGTCGTTCGGACGATCGGCCTTATGGTGGTTTTCCGGGAACCATACTTGCTCCTGAGCCGTTATACAATGTTATCACAGAGATCGAATCAAAGGAATGAAAACAGATTCATAAGGTTTTTCTCACTCCTCGCGGACGCCTGCTCACTCAGGAGATTTTGGAGGGTTTTTCCACTCGGGAAAACCGGGATTTAATTATTATCTGCGGGCACTATGAAGGCATTGATCAGCGAATTATTGATTTGTTTGACGTGGAAGAGATTTCTATAGGCGAATATGTTCTTTCTTCCGGAGAACTTTCTTCTCTCGTTTTCATCGATGGAATCGTCCGACTCATTCCCGGAGTCATCAGCCCTGAATCGCTCGAGGAAGAGTCGTATAGCAAAGGGCTCGGAGGAAAAAAAGAATATCCGCACTATACCCGCCCGGAAATATTTCAGGGACTCAGTGTTCCCGAGGAATTGACTTCGGGAAACCATAAGAGGATTGAGGAGTGGAAGAAACAACAGCTCGGAGACTAGACAAAATCGAAAAAACTTTTGCTTTTTAGGAGTTTTCTATATACTCTAGCTACTTCTCTCTCAAAAGAGATATACCGCGGAGTAGAGCAGTGG
>DNKW01000082.1 GCA_003488655.1 Candidatus Altimarinota bacterium
CGAGAGAGCTTCTTATATTGCGACCCGATATCGTCACTATCCAGTCTTGTCTCCTCCATGATGTTCCCGAGGATACCGATAAAACCGTGGAAGATATACGAGCAATATTTGGCGATGAAGTGGCACACATCACTGCAGGAATGGAAAAACTCTCCAATCTCAAATATCGCGGGGAAGAACGAAGCATCGGAAGTCTCCGAAAGATGTTTGTCGCGATGAGCGAGGATGTTCGCGTCATTTTCGTAAAACTTGCCGATCGTCTCCATAATATGAAAACTCTCGAATTTCATCCAAGTCGAGAGAAACAGGAGCGAATTGCTCTCGAAACCCTCAATGTGTACGCTCCAATTGCCGATCGTCTGGGAATCTTCGATTTCAAGGAAGCGCTGGAAAACGAGTGTTTCAAGATCCTTCATCCGAATGAATACAACAAAATCCGGGAAGAATTAAACGTTTTCAAAGAAGCGCAGGAAATTTTCATCACCAAAGTAAAAAAACTCATCACGGATACGATGCCCGAGGGAGTTCCCATCATTGATGTATCATACCGGGTGAAATCTCCATTTAGCATCTACAAGAAGATGCAACGAAAAGGGTACGAACGAGTGCAGGATCTCTATGATCTTTTCGCTCTTCGAATCACCACCGACAGTGTGCATCACTGCTATGATATCCTCGGTACGATCCATACGGTTTGGACACCGGTTCCGAACCGTTTCAAAGACTATATTGCCCTCCCGAAGGAGAATGGATATCAGAGCCTTCATACCACCGTGGTCGGAATGTTCCACGAGTTTCGAATGCAACCGACCGAGATTCAGATCCGTACGCTTGCCATGCATCGTCAAGCGGAGATTGGAGTCGCCGCACATTTTTCCTATTCGGAAACAGGACAGTCGAAAACTTCCCAAGATGCCTACTGGGCAGCGGAACTCAAAGAGATCCTTGATAATTCGGAGGATTCCGATTTCATGACGCAGATGAAAATCGGGGTATTTGACGACCGTATTTTTGCATTTACCCCAAAAGGAGAAATTCAGGTGCTTCCAAAAGGTTCTACTCCCGTCGATTTCGCTTATTCTGTCCATTCCAAACTCGGAGATCATATCATGGTTGCTCGGGTCAATGGCCGGGTGGTGCCTCTCGATTACGAGCTTCGAAACGGAGAGAGTGTGGAAATAGTCACGGACAAAAACAAATATCCGAATATCACCTGGCTCTCTTTTGTAAAAACGACCCGAGCAAAAGAATGTATAAAAGCATATAGCAATCGTGCCAATCGAGATGAGCTTATAGAAAAGGGACGTTTTATTCTCAATGCCCACCTCCTCAAGCATTTCAATAAAACGCTTGATAAAGACCTCTCCCTCCTCAAAATTATCGATGGGAAAACTCTTGATACCGAGGGGCGAGAAAACATACTCATGCAACTCGGGAATCTCTCTCGAAAACCCTCGTCGGTGACGAGAAGTATCCTGGAAAACAGTAGCTCTGAATTTCACAAACTCAAGGAAATACAGAAGAAAGAAAAGAAAGAAAAGAAAGTTCACGAACCAAAAAACGAGGAAAATTCCAGAGAACTTATTATCGGCGGAGAAAAACACATCCCCTACCGATTCGCGCATTGCTGTGCTCCAAAAATAGGCGATAAAGTTGTTGGATATATTACGAGAAACGGCGTAAATATCCACAAGATTGATTGTATTTCTCTCAGAGAAAAGGACTTTGATCGATATATTCCCGCATACTGGGAAGGTATGAAAACCCAAGGTCTTCACATACGGGCGGAGATGATTTTCGAAAATAAAATCGGTGTATTGAAGAAGCTCACCGAGATATTTTTCCTTATGCGAATAAATATCGACGAGATGAGTGCCAGCACCGACAAAAACGGACTTTCTCATGTAGTTTTTTCTCTCAAAACAGAGGAAGAGGACTATTATCTCTTCGAGCGCCTGATGGAACGAGTGAAGCTTTCGATTGCAGAATTCAAGGAAGGAAAATTATTGGAGATGAAATAATTGTATTTTTTGAATTTTCCTTATACTCTAAAATGTTTTACTTTTTACCACTTTCGATAAATGGCTTCGCAATTCGAAATAGAAATCAAGGTTCTTCTCGGTTCACCGAATGAGAAAGATAAGCTTTTATCACAACTTCAATCGAGTGGAAAAACTCTCGTTCTCATGGGACAGAATTCTCAGCTCAATCACTACTTCATCGGAGGAGATATGGTGAAACTCGAAAAATCCATCAAAGATACTATTCCTGAGGAAAAAAAGGCAAGTTTTCATCATATTGTAGAAACAGGGAAAAAACTCTCGGTTCGTACCCGTTATGTCGACGGAAAAACTATCCTCGTTATCAAAGCTTCGATTGATGATACTACGAGCTCCAATGGAACAGCACGAATCGAGTGGGAGATGGATTTTCCCGGTACACACATTGATACGGTTGATCAAATACTGCTTGATGTCGGATTCGAGTATCAGGCAAAATGGTCCCGTATGCGGGACGAATATTGTTACGGAGATACAACCGTTTGTATAGATCGAAATGCCGGATATGGGTACCTTGCTGAGTTTGAACGAGTTGTCGAAGATACGGGCGAGATCGAGACAATCAAAAAAGATCTGAGATCTCTTATAGAATCTCTTGGTTTCAGTGAACTCCCTCAAGATCGACTCGAACGAATGTTTGCACACTACAATGCCAATTGGCATGATTACTACGGAACGGATAATATATTTATCATTAATTAACCTCTATGTTTCTCTCTGATTTGGATATAAAGAAAGCTGTTCTCGATGAATCGATTACTCTGAGCGATTTCGATCCCAAACGACTCTGACCCGCGAGTTACGATATACTTCTCGGGAACAAATTCCTCGTGATCAAAGCCCACTCCACTTCTTTCATAGATCCTGTCAATAAAATACTTCCAGAATACAATGAGATCATCCTTCGGGATGACGAGAGCTTTACGCTCCATCCCGGAGCAACGGTTCTCTGAGTTTCCCATGATTATTTCGGATCGGATAAATACTTGATCCAACTCTCCGGGAAGAGTTCGCTCGCCCGTATTGGACTCATCGTCCATAATACCGCGGGGCTCATCAATCCGGGACACTATCTCAATATCGTCTTCGAGCTTTGCAATCTCAATAATGTCCCCATTATTCTTCATCCGAAAATGGAGATCGCACAACTTATTTTTGCTGAAATGAAAACATCTCCTGAAAATGATTACGCCAAAACAGGGAGATACCACAGTAAAAACTGGACGAGTTACGAAGCAAAAGAATAATTTAAATACTGTTTACAAATATCGTTTATTTTTTACATCTCTCTATCTATGAACACTCCGAAACATCCCGAATATCAATACCTCGATCTTATGAAAGAGATACTTGAGAAGGGGAATGAGAAAAAAATATTCTTGGCTCCAGAAGTTCTGAAACAGTATGAAGAAAAGGGTGAAACACCACCGTTTATTCAATCACTTTTTGGGCGCCAAACGAGATATGATCTCTCACAATGATTTCCTCTTCTTACGACCAAGAAAGTATTCTTGCGTGCCATAATCCATGAGCTCCTCTGGTTTATTCGCGGAGATTCGAACATTAAAAATCTCGTCGATAATGACGTGCATATCTGGGACGAATGGCCATACAAGAACTACAAGGCGGCGATGATGAAGGGAGAGGTTCCTGATCTTACACAGGATGAATTTATCGCAAAAATCAAAGAAAGTTCCGAGTTCGCACTCAAATGGGGAGATCTCGGAAATGTCTATGGAGTCCAATGGAGACGCTGGAAATCCAGTGATGGAAGAGTTATAGACCAACTCGGATGGGCCATCAACGAACTCAAAACGAATCCGTTCCGGAAATCGATTGTCGTATCGGCTTGGAATCCAGAATTTATCTACGCAATGGCAGCAAGTCGAGATACAGCTATGGCAATCCCGCCTTGCCATACGATTTTTCAGTTCAGTGTCGTGGACAATAAGCTCTCTCTCCATCTTTATCAAAGATCGGCGGATCTTTTTCTCGGAGTGCCTTTCAATATCGCGAGTTACGCACTGTTTACTATGATGCTCGCACAGGTAACGGGACTTGAGCCGGGAGAGTTTGTTCATACATTCGGAGATGTTCACTTGTATAGCAACCATCTCGAGCAGGCAAAAGAACAGATTACCCGAGAACCGAAACCATTTCCGAAGATGATCATAAATCCAGAAGTAAAAAATATCGACGATTTCAAATATGAGGACTTCCAAATCGGAGGGTACGACCCTTGGCCGACTCTTAGATGAGATATCACTGCTGTCGGTTGATTTTAAGGTTTCAATATCCGAGTTTTTTAAATCCCCTTCCGTTTGAATGGAAGGGGATTTTTTTGTTCGGATTCATTTTGCCACTGAGGTATTTCTCAGAGCAAGAACGAATCATGTATGGTTCGGGAAGAACCGCGCTATTTCCTCCTCGGCTTCTTTTACAGTTTCGCTCGCATGTATGGCATTCTTGAAGATGCACGTTTCGTGATGAGTGCCAAAATCATGGCGGATTTGCTCAGATTCCCCCTTCTTCGGATCGGTAGGACCAATCATTTCTCGGAGGAACTGTACCGGATCCGCATCATCCTCGCGTTCGAGGATGAGCAGGACACTCGGTCCCGAAACGAGGTAATCAATCATTGGCTGGAAGAAAGGCTTGCTCGCGTGATGTGCGTAGTGTTCGCGCAACACCTCCATATCAAGCGCCCGTGTTTCTTTATGGACAACCTTGAAGCCGGCAGCCTCGAGTTGATCGAGAATCATTCCATGTGCGTAGAAATTACTATTCGGCTTCAGTATTGC
>DNKW01000043.1:0-9964 GCA_003488655.1 Candidatus Altimarinota bacterium
CCATCAACAATATACCATCCCGGATATTGCTCTACGCGTCTATTGAGAACATTAATAATTCCCTTGGTTTCATTCATATCAACCAAAGTAAATCATTTAACTAAAATTACCGACTTTACTTTCAATCCCATCTTCTTCGCAAACTCAAAATCCCGCTCATCGTGGGCGGGCACTGCCATAACTGCCCCGGTTCCGTAACTTCCGAGCACGTAGTCCCCTATCCAAACCGGAATCTCTTCTCCATTGAAAGGATTCACGACATACGACCCGGTGAATGCTCCGGTTTTTTCTTTTCCTTCATTCGTTCGTTCGAGATCGGATTTCGCTTTGGAATCAGCGATATACGCCTCACTTTTCTCCTTCTGTTCCGAAGTAATCCAACTGTTTACATCCTTATGGTCGGCAGCAAGCACCACATAGGTCATCCCGTAGACGGTGTCTATTCGGGTAGTATACACGGAAATCTTTTTTGTTTCATCTCCTACTTTTTGGAGATCAAACTCGACTCCATCGCTCTTCCCGATCCAGTTGCGTTGCATATCTTTAATGCTCTCCGGCCAGTCAAGTGTGTCGATATCAGCAAGGAGTCTCTCGGCATATTCGGTAATCTTCAATACCCACTGCCGGATCTTTCGTCGTTCCACGGTCGTTCCGCATCGGTCGCATTTATTATCCCCGACCACTTCCTCGTTCGCAAGTCCGGTCTTACAGCTCGGACAATAGTTGATCGGCAGATCCTGCTCATAGGCAAGTCCGCGTTCAAACAGCTGAAGGAAAATCCACTGCGTTTGCTTGATATAATCCCCATCTGTCGTATTTACTTCACGACTCCAGTCGTAGGAGAGTCCGATGGACTTCATTTGGCGAGTATAATTGGCAACATTTTTCGCGGTTGTGATGGCTGGATGGGTTCCGGTTTTGATCGCATAATTCTCGGCAGGGAGTCCGAAAGCGTCCCATCCCATCGGATGCAACACATTGTACCCCTTGGTTTTGCAGTAGCGAGCATAGGCATCGGTCGCAGAATACACTTTCGCGTGCCCGACGTGAAGCCCCTCTCCTGATGGATATGGAAACATGGAGAGGATATACTTTTTCGGTTTATTTCCCGCCTCGGCAGGTGAAAGAGTACGGAAAGTATCGTGTTCTTCCCAAAATTTCTGCCATTTTAGTTCGGTAATTTTCGGGTTATACATAGTCGGTATTGAGAGGGTTAGTTATTCTTTTTCATATTATGGAAATTAAGCTTTTTGTCCACTTTTTGTGGACCAAAAAATCTCTCCCAAATGCTTGGGAGAGATTTAAAAAATAGTTCTGAATACTCTTACGCGTTAGTAAGAACTTTTGAGAGAACCCATTGAACGATGGAATTTGCAAGGAAGATAACCACGAGACCGAGACCCACCTGAAAAAGAATAGTCTTACCTTTCTTCACTTTATCATCTTCTCCACCGGCAGTAAGGATAAGGAATCCTCCATAAAGACCGTAAAGAACCGCGATAATTCCGAGAAAGAGCATAATATTCCCGACAAGATTCTGGATAGTTACATCGGCAGTATTGGAACTTCCTGAAACATTCTGCTGAACATTTCCACCACCGAAATTAATCGCCGCAAAAGACTGCTCAAGAGAAGCAAGAGTTGCAAGAGAGATAAAACCAACTTTTTTGAGTATCTGCATAGGACTAAAAAATTAATAGATAGAAGTAACGCTGTGCATTATATAGAAGCAATGCCGAAAAGTCAAAAAAAAGAGTGAAAAATCACTCTTTTTTCTTTTTAGATGAGTCCGTCTTCTGATTTTTCTGAAGCGATTTCCACTGGAGCAGTTGCGAGAATCTTCGTTGCAGCAGGAGCTGAAGCACGAGGATTCAAAACGTATGGGAGAAGTGCCATATAGCGAGCTCGTTTAATTGCCTGAGCAAGTTTTCGTTGATTTTTGAGAGCAACATTCGAGTAATATCGTGGAACGATCTTGTTGAACTTCGTGATATACTGACGAAGAAATGTTGTATCTTTGTAATCGATTTGCTTGATACCAAGAGCCTCGATTGGGCATATAGTTTTAGACATAAAATGAAAGGTAAAATGTAGAGATATAAGATTTTGTCATTCCGAGTGCAATCGAGGAATCCCTTTTGATTACCACGTTTGAAACGGAACTTATTAGATCAAGAAGTATATTTTGTAATTTCTTTAGATATAGTGTCATATATCTGACTTAAAGGGATCCCTCCACTTCGGTCGGGATGACACGAGCTATAGTTTTCTAAAATTTATCATCGGCAAGATCATCGAAATGACTCATTACCGCATCATCAATTATCTCTTCGTCTTCTGCAAAATCTTCTCGTTTATTGAGAAATATAAGGTTGGAGACTACCACTTCTGTTTTATGAAGTTTCGTTCCGTCCTCTTTGTCAATAACGCGAGTCTTGAGACGTCCTTCGATATATACGAGTTTTCCTTTCGTAAGGAATTGCTCTATCCGTTCGGCGAGAGGCCCCCAGGCAACACAGTTGGTGTATTCTGCTTCGCTCTGGTTTATTCCGGCAGCATCACGATAGTAACGATTCGTTGCGGTCGTGAAGAGTGCGATTTTTTTGTCTCCCGCAGTGGATTTGATATACGGATCCTTCGTAACGTTTCCTATGAGGATGACTTTATTAACGGTTCTCATAATAATGCGAAATAGAATAATAAATTAATCTTCGAGACGAACAAACATATTTCTCCAAATATCCTTTTTCAAATTGAAGTGATTTGTCACAGCAAAAAAGTCTCCTTTCTCAAGAGAAAGATTGAAAAGAACGTAGTACCCAGTTTTAGAATTATTGATCTTGTAAGCAAGATCCTTTACTCCCCAGATATCTTCTTTATCGATTTTTGTACCGACAGCTTCGAGTTCAGTTTTTACCTCCGCTAGAAGGGTTGCAGCACCCGCATCTCCGAGTTCCGGATTGAGGATGAGCATAAGTTCATATTTTCTCATGATTCTTATGGATTAGATATCTTACAGCAAACGAAACTGTAAGAAAGATATAAAAGTAAAAATGAATCTTGTAACGGAAAATGAGAAATTCCCTAGCATCTCACCATTCTCTCGTAAAAAGTTCCGGGGGATTATAGGGGAAATGAGGAAAAATGCAAAAGATTTTAACAAAGCTTGCCTTTCTCTCTCTTTTCCATATTCTTTTTACACGCTTTTTACACAAAACTATATACTGTATGTGTAGTGAATAGGATTTTCATTTCGGTATTCATATGGCTTTGGTAAGCTTTCGGAATGTAAACTGGCTTCATATGAGCAAGAAATAAAAACCTATACACGGACAAACTAACCCTGGTATAATATGAAAATCCTCATCATAGAAGACAATCGAATACTCGCGAGGAACATCCGGGAATACCTGACTCTCAAATCTTTTCAGGCGGAAGTGGCATTTGACGGGATTATAGGGAAAGAAAGGGCAATCGGAGAGCATTTCGACGTCATCATTCTCGATATAAACCTCCCGGGGAAAGACGGATTGACCTTATGTAGAGAGCTTCGAGAAGAAGGAAACAATACCCCTGTTCTCTTCCTTACCTCAAGAAACACTCCGAAGGATGTTGTCACGGGGCTCAATATCGGAGCTGACGACTATCTCGGAAAACCATTTGACTTCGAGGAACTCATCTCTCGTATAAAAGCGCTCGGAAGGAGAAATATCTCCAATAAAACTACGATAATTCATATAAGTGATCTAGAAATAGACACAACGAAACGTCTCGTCACGAGAAATTTCGAAATCATAGAGCTCTCGACAAAAGAGTTCGATCTCCTCCAATACCTGGCCCAGAATCGGGGAATTCCCGTCGACCGCCAAGAACTTCTCGAAAAAGTCTGGGGAGAATTCGACGCCTATATGTTTTCGAGAACCGTCGATGTCCATATCAGCACCCTCCGGAAGAAGTTGGGAAAAGATATCGTGGAGACACGGAAAGGGTTTGGATATGTAGTGAATTAAGTGGTTCTAAATAATTTACCTTACGCACAGAAAACTTTGCCATCCCGACCGTAGCGGAGCGATCCCTCGACTGTCGCTCGGAATGACATTACTCTATATTCAATTCCATATTTTTATGACTTCTTCCCACTCGCTCTCCAAACAGAAGCGCCGACTCTCGATTCTCTTTTCGTTGTCAATCTTTTTTATCATCATCGTCTTGGATGTGGGATTCCTTTCCTACAAGTATTTCGATTATCAGAGACAGGAACTTGTGCGACTCACTTCTCAGACACAGGCGATCACGAAGATGGTAGAAGAAAATCCGAATTTCGAGCAGGATATCCTCCAGGGAAAAGGCCTTCCTATTCCTGGAGGTATGCGGAGAAATAGTATGATCAATCCATCATGATGACGGCAATGACGAAGCATCCAAATGGAGAATTTCTTTCTCTACAGTAAACAAGATGGAGGAATCCTCTTTTCTCCACGCAAGGACGATGAGCTTTATGACTCCATATTACAGGAAGTACAAGAGGAGAGACGGGATTGAGAGACATCTTTCGAACTCAACGACGTCGAATACATCTTACTTGATACTCCCCTCACCCAGAAAATAAGCGCAATATTTTTTATGGAATCCCGGATGACCCTAGAGGATATGTTCGTAGATATTCTCACATACCTCATGGGTGCCATTCTTCTTTCCCTTGGTGTCTATATCATCAGTTCTCGGTTTGTGAACAGTACCCTCTCGCCCGTGGAGAAGAACATGGATGATATGGAACAATTCATCCACAATGCGGGGCACGAACTCAAAACACCCATTGCTGTAATCAAAAGCTCTCTGGAGCTCATGAGGCTGAGTAAAAATTACGATGAGGGGATTACTGAAAGTATAGAGGAGCTGGATCGAATGAACAATCTCATACAGGCACTCATCAGCCTCTCGACCACGGATAATCTGGGGAGTTCCGAGTCCGTCGATATCATGGAGATTTGTAAGAAACTACAGAAAAGCTACAGGGAGAAACTCGAAGAAAAGGATATTTCCCTTCAGATTGTCTCGAAAAAAATCCTCCATGTCAAAGCAAATCGAGAATACACTGAGATATTTCTCAGCAATCTTCTCAGTAATGCTATAAAATACAACCGAAAGAAAGGTACTATTACTATTACCCTCAACCAAAAAAGTATAACCATTCACGACACCGGAATCGGTATCGCCAAGGAGAACCTCGGGAGAATATTTGACCGGTTCTATCAGGAAGATGAGACTAGAACCAAGGACTCCTTCGGAATCGGCCTTTCTCTTGTGGAGCGCATCGCCTCCATCTATAAATGGAACATCACGGTAGAGAGCGAAAAATGAGTTGGCACTACAGTAAAGGTGGAGTTCTAAAAAGAAGAGAAACTTTACATTTTACAAATTATTCATACATTCATCCGCAATAAGTCTTGGTACAAGACGGATATTTATATTTTTTACATCATTTCATTCTCTATAATCCATGAAAAAAAATCCAATTCTCATAAGTATCATATTTCTCAGTTCTTTTCTATTAATCTCTTGTTCGGATGAAGAAAAAGATGATGATATATACCGAGAAGATACTTTTGAAAGATGAGATACAAAAGACTTAAATTCAAACATATGGGAAAATCAAAAACCTTCGCGAAAATCTGATACAAAAACTCGAGCATCATAAAAAAATCAAAAACATATTTTACATTCCCATTACATAGTACCAATATACTTACTCCTGTAATCTCACAAAGAGGTTGCAGGAGTATTTTTTTAAATAATTACCGTTTTTAGTGAGAACGAACTTGGATATATCCAAATCTCACGGGAAAAACTCCTTTTTACTTTTAAAATAACTTTATTTTTTATCTTACTATCTATGAAAACCAAAATACTTGCCGGAGTGGTACTTGTGACTCTCGCAACGGCTGGAACCCTTACTTATGCCGCCAGTACCAATACTGGAGCAACAAACATTCTCAGGAATACTTTTTCAGGAATGCACCAAACAGGAAGCGGTGGATTCAATAATAAAGGTCATCAAGGAAGGCTGGAAGCGAAAGGAATTATGAGAGGGATGGGTTGATCTGGAATGATGGGAAAATGAATGGCATCCAAAATAACCGACACTGAAAAGACGAAGCTCGCGACTATGACGGACGCCGAAAAGAAAGCATTTCTTGAAACAAAGATGACAGAACAGAAAGCTCTTCGTGATACGAAAGAAGTGGTTATTGATAAACTTATAAACGGAGAAACCCTTACTGATACCGAGAAGATTACTCTTGCAACTATTAGAACCGAGCGAGCTACTGCAAAAGCAGACCGAGTGGCACGAGAGAAACAAATGACCGAGATTCAGCCTATTGTGGCGAAAGTAAAAGCCGGAACCACCCTTACGACAGATGAGCAGAAAAAACTCAACGCCTTTAAAGCAACGATGAAACAGAATAATAAAGAGGGACGAGGTGGTAAAAGTGAACGAAGAGACGGAATAATGGGTCAATAAGTATATATTCAAAATATACTATCCTAAATCTTTGGGATAGTATATTTTCTTGACTCCCGCGAGAAAAACCATATCTTCTTTACATTCGCTTTACATATATTTCATATTGTCTATAATACTAGATTATCTTAACTTCATTATATTATGAAATTTTCTCCTCTTGCTCGAAAATTTATTACTGGGGCTATCATTGTCGGCCTTATCTATGGTGGATATACGTATTTTTTCAAAAAAAATACCACGAGTACCGCATTCACAGCGGTAACTACGACGGTTAAAAAGGGGAATATCGAGAATTCTGTTCAAGTTATCGGGACTTCCGCTCTCGTATATGAGCAGAAAATGCAATTTAGCCAAGTGGGGAAAGTTGCGAAGATATTTTATAGCGAAGGAGAGAAAGTGAAAAAGTGACAGGTGATGGCAGAACTGGATACCACCGATGTCCTGAATGATATCAAACAACAGGAAGTGAACCTCAATAATACACAAGTAAGACTCAATCAGCTTCTGAGAGGAGCAACCGATAAGGACATACTCAATGCGGAAAATGCTGTCACGAGTGTGAAAAGCAAGATCACTACTCTCGAAAATAGCAAGACGAATCTCCTGAGTGATAAAGCCAATAAACAAACGGATTATGAAAGTCAGATTGTTGCAAAGCAAAATGATATAAAAAGCAAACAATCACAACTCGTGAATATACAAAATGAACTTCTTACCCTCGAAAAAACAGCAAACAAAGGACTTTCAGACACAGATATAGATATAACAAAAATTCTTGAGACCTCTATTATTGATGCTCGTAAACAGATTATCGATGCGGAATCAAATCTCTACAATGCCGATGTCATACTCGGGATGAGCGATACAAACCGAACAAAAAACGATGCCTATGAAACCTACCTTTCTGCAAAAAATACTTCTCTCAAGATACAAGCAGAAAATGACTGGAGAACAGCAAACACTCTTGTAATTGGGGCAAAAGCTTCTCTTGATTCTCTCCCCATTGAAGGAAATAGCAGTACTACCATTAAAACACTTCTCACTACTCTGAATCAAGCACTTGATGCTCTCATCGTTCTCGGAAAAGATGGAACTGACGCTATGAATGCAAGTATCACCTCTGCTACCTTCTCACAAACCACGATTGATAGCTATGCGACAACATTCAGTTCTATCACTTCTTCTTCCCAATCGAGTCTCAGTGCGGTTAAGACTACCCTTACGAACATCGATAAACTTACCGATCCAGCACTTACAAAGGCAAGTAGCGATAATGCTCTCAGTGCCAAAAAACAATCCATATCCGATCAGAAATACGCTTTGGAACAAGCAGAGCGGGATCTTATCAAGCTTCAGAGTGATAAAACATATTCTTCCGATGCCTATAACTCACAACTCGTAGCACAAGATATATCTATCCAGGATGCGAAGAATACACTCAAATACAATGAAGTAAGTTTCAGTCTTCTGAGAGCCTGAGCTACCAAGGAAGATATCGCCCTTGCTAAAAATTCTATCACTTCTGGACAGCTCGCACTTCAAAAAGTAAAAGAAGGTATCAAAAAATACCAACTCGAAGCACCATTTGATGGGGTTCTCCGGAAGATCGATTTTAAACTCGGGGACAATATCGTCACCGGATCGAATGCTACTCCAGAATATCTCTACATAGAGAATCCGAATTTGGTGGAAATCACCGCCACTGTCGACCAGCTCGATGTTGTGAAGCTCAAACTTGGACAGGATGCAAAAATCATATTTGACTCCTTCCCTACTCTGACTCTTACGGGAAAAGTAAGTGATATAAATTCCACACCCACTCAAACTTCCGGAGTTACATCCTATACAATTAAAGTCGCCATGGACAAAGGAGATCATCCGATTTTCAGTGGAATGAGTGCCAAAGTAGATATCATTATCGAGAGTAAAGAAAATACACTCTTCGTCGGAACTTCTTTTATACAAAAGGGGCGAAATAATAGAACGGCATCGATACTTAAACGCATTGGTTCGGTAGATACCAAAACCGATGTGGAGCTCGGAATCAGTAACCCTACTAACACCGAGATTCTGATCGGAGTCAGCGAAGGAGATATTCTCGTTCGAAGGATTTTCGCTGGGACAGGAACCGCTTCCAGTTCTCTCATACAGCTCCCATGAGGAGGAAGTAGAAACAACGGTGGTGGAACATGATGAGGAACTAATGGTTGAAATTTCAATAGAGGACAATAATTCTTAACCCCATATCCTTCTATGTCCCCTCTCATCCAAATGCACAGCATCACCAAATCCTATCAGCTCTGAAAGGAAGATTTGATGGTGGTAAAGTGAATCGATATCGAGATAAACAAGGGGGAGTTCGTTTCCATTATGGGGCAATCAGGAAGCGGAAAATCGACCCTTATGAACATCATCGGGATGCTCGATAATCCGACAACGGGAGAATATTATTTCAACGGACGGGATGTCGCACATCTGACCGATGACGATCAGGCGCTCATACGCCGCGAAAACATCGGTTTTATCTTCCAGAGCTACAACCTCCTTCCGAGAACAAGCGCTCTCAACCAAGTGATTATGCCTCTCATCTATCAGGGAGTGGGGAAAAAAGAACGGACAGAACGTGCACTCGAAGCACTCAAAAAAGTCGGGCTCAGTGACAAAACCAACAGCCTTCCAAATGAGCTGTCCGGAGGACAACAACAACGTGTTTCTATTGCTCGAGCACTCGTCACCAACCCTTCAATAATACTCGCCGATGAGCCGACCGGGGCACTGGATAGCGTCACAGGGGTAGAAATTATGGAACTTCTCACAGAACTGAACAAAGAGGGGAAAACCATCATCGTCATCACTCACGAACACGAAGTGGATGCCTTCGCGAAACGGCACATTTTAATAAAGGATGGAAACATAGTAAAATAACTATTCCCTTATGATTCTCACCGAACATATCACCGGAGCTCTCAGCTCCATTGTCTCCAATAAGCTCCGATCAGCACTCAGTATGCTCGGTATTATTATCGGAGTCTCGGCGATTATCATCCTCATGGCACTTGGACAAGGGACAACTGCATCGGTGGTGGACCGATTCAATAGTCTCGGAGCTAATCTCATAACTCTCTCCGCGGGGCAATCAAATGCGTCGAGAGTTGGAGGAGTGAGTAGCTCCAGTTCTGCCAAACTCATCGACGATGCCTTTCTGGATTTCGTGAAAAATATCCCCGGAGTCAAGGACGTCTCCCCAAGCGTCACGGCAAACAAACAATTCATCTATGGAACCTACAATACCAATGCGGGGATCACGGGAGTGAGAGCCATCTACCAAACGCTCAAGAACCTCACGGTGGCTGACGGAAATTTTTTCTCCGATGAAGATGTGCTGGATAGCAATAAAGTTATCGTCATTGGGCATCAAATCGCTCTGGATGCATTCGG
>DNKW01000043.1:10099-12054 GCA_003488655.1 Candidatus Altimarinota bacterium
GTTATCGGAGCCCTCGCGGATAATTCTCAGGCCAACAGACGGGTATTTGCTCCGATCACGACCGTTATGTCCAAAATCTCGGGATCTCATTATTACAGCTCCATCGATATCGCCATCGAAGACCCTGCAAAAATCGAATTTATGAAAACCTTTATCGAACGCGAACTCTTACGCTACACTCTCACCACCACCGAGACCGAACCATTTACCCTGAGCACGCTCTCCGAGATACTTTCCTCCATCCAATCGGTCACCGGAACTTTGACTCTTTTTCTCGGAGGAGTCGCAGCCATTTCGCTCATCGTCGGAGGAATCGGAGTCATGAATATCATGCTCGTATCGGTCACGGAACGAACCCGAGAAATCGGAATTCGCAAAGCTCTTGGAGCTTTTCGGAGCGATATCCTCACGCAATTTCTCATCGAAGCACTTTTTATTAGTATCATAGCGGGTCTTATCGGCATCGCCATCAGTTATGGAGTAGTTACCGTCGTCAATAGATTTCTCCTGACTGCCATTATCAGTATGAATTCCATCCTTCTCTCTTTCGGATCCGTGGTATTTATCGGGATTTTCTTCGGAATACTCCCTGCTTCAAAAGCGGCGAATCTGAAACCGATTGATGCACTCCGGTATGAATAACAAGCAAAAAAGATTCCTCCAGAATCTCTCAAAAACGAAGTAATTGGAGTGCAAATCGAAGCTATTTAGCTCCCCTCGTGGGTTAATTTGAGTGAACCGTACGACCTGTACGGAGAGCGAAAAACGGAGATTTAAGCTCCAAGGACGAGTTTTTCAGAGATTCTCCTCCCTATTATCTTCTCCGCAACGACGAGTCCATCGATCGCCGAAGAGGTGATTCCTCCGGCGTAACCTGCTCCTTCTCCCACAGGGTAAATTCCGAGAATATTGGATTCCAGAGTTTCTTTATCTCGGACGATTCGGAGAACCGCAGAACTTCGCGCCTCAATCGCGGTCAATACCGCATCATTCGAAGCGAATCATTTAATCTTCCTATCGAGTTCAGGAAGCGCTTTTCGGAGGGATGCGGTGATAAAATCCGGCAGACATTCATCGAGCGATGTCATGGTAATCCCCGGAAGATAGGTAGATCCGATTTTTCACAACCCCTTAGATGGTATTCACCTGAGAAAATCCCCGACGAGCTGAGCTGGCGCATGATAGTTGCTTCCCCCGAGTTTGAACGCTTTTTCTTCCCATTTTCTCTGAAATTCCACTCCCGCGAGCGGATGAGCCGATCCGAAGTCCTCGGGGTTTACTCCGACCAAGAGCGCGCTATTGGATATCCCACTGTCTTGCAGATATTCGCTCATCCCATTGAGACAGAGTCTCCCCTCTTCACTTGAAGCCGCCACGACATGTCCGCCGGGACACATGCAGAAACTGTAGACGCTCCGTTCCTGTTCTGAATGCGTCACGAGCTTGTAGCTCGCTGTTCCAAGCTTCGGATCTGTACAAGCCTCTCCAAATTGCGAACGGTTTATCATACTCGCATCATGTTCGATTCGCACCCCCATGGCAAATGGTTTTTGGGTCATCTGTAATCCTTTCTCGTAAATCATCTTGTACGTATCGCGGGCCGAGTGTCCGACAGCGAGAACGAGAGTATCGGTTTCGATTCGTTCACCTCCATTCACTATAATCGCTTTGAGAATATTATTTTCTATTTCCAAATCCGTGAGACAGGTCTCGAATCGCACCTCCGCCCCGAGCGATATAATTTTCTGTCGGAGGTTCTTTACGAGAACCCGAAGTTTGTCGGTTCCCACATGGGCTTTCGCCACATAAGCAATCTCTGATGGAGCTCCTGCCTCTATGAGTTCCTCGAAGACATATTTGCTTCGTGGATCGTTGATCATGGTATAGAGTTTCCCGTCCGAGAAAGTTCCCGCTCCGCCTTCCCCGAACTGGATATTGGAACTCGTGTCGAGTTT
>DNKW01000087.1:0-1613 GCA_003488655.1 Candidatus Altimarinota bacterium
CTCGGATATGTTTTGAAATATGCCGGTTTTCCCCGAAAATCGGTTTCTCCGGATGATGTCCGAAAATTCATCCTCTCCCGTCGAAGATCCATTCCGGAACTCACATTATTTCACGACGAGGATTTGGATATTTCTTGGAAAGATATATTGAAGAAAGATGGAACAAGTGATATAGAATTGGAGGAACGCATCGAGCAAGGGAAGATGCTGGATCTCACGACCAAAGCATTCAAGGATAAGGAGTTATTGCTTATCGAAGCACCGACCGGGGTCGGGAAAACCTTCGCGTACGGTATTCCCTCCATCATCACCTCGATTCAGACCGGGAAGCCCGTTTATATCTCCACCAATACGAAAACCCTTCAAGATCAGATCTTTGAAAAAGATATCCCCGCGATGCGTACCCTTTGCAAAGCCCAAGGGATTGAGGATTTCTCCGTGACCAAAGTGAAAGGACGTTCCAATTATCTGAGTCTCTTTCTCTTTTTCGAGTACCTCGAGTCCGACATCCGAGAAGAAATCGAATATACGGTCATCGCAAAACTCCTCTTTTGGCTGACGAAAACGGAGTATGGGGAGCTCGATGAGATTTCCTGGTACGGACAGGAGTACTCCATTATCGATAAGCTCCGATCCAATGACCGTCGCGTACTTATTCCGGAGAATCCCTATCGTAAGGAAGAATTCCTCTATCGAGTCCGTCAGGACGCAAAAACCGCCAATATCATCATCATCAATCACGCACTTCTCCTCTCGGAGACCACCGAGGAAATGCCATCCAAGATTCTTCCCGATATCAAGCTCCTCGTGATCGATGAGGTACATAATCTGGAGGCGGTCGCTACCGACGCACTCAAGTATGTAACCGCCCTTTCCGATATCGAAACAGCGCTTGCAGGTATCGATCTCATTATCAAGCGACAGAAAAGCAAGCCAACCCCCGAGCTTTTTATCTTTCCCGAGTTTCGGGATGTGAGTGAATCCATCGTTCTCAACTTTGGGATGGTATTCGACGTACTCTACCGATATCTGGCTTTTCGGGTACCGCAATCTGGGGACAATAAATACAATCAAACGCTTTTGGAACCGAATTTCTTCAAACAGGAGGGGGTGATAGGAATCCATCGCATTCTTGACGCGCTTTCCGATCGTATCCATGAGCTCATCACGCACCTCTACGGGGCTCCGGAAGCCCTGTATGTTCAGATGGATCGACAGATTATGACTCTGGAGTGAGGACTCCGAGTACTCCAATCCATTTGTCGCGAGCAAGAGAAGGATATCATCAAGGTTATTGCCATGAAAAACGGGGAAGTGTCCGCCTCCATCACTCCGATCCATGTCGGGAAGGTGCTCGACGGACGTCTCTATCATACTCTCGACGCCTGTATCGCAACGAGTGCGACACTCTCGGTTCACGGGGATTTTTCCTATATCGAAAAATCGCTCTCCATGCAGAGTTTCTCCAAGCATATGCTCGCTTCCGACTTCGATTACGCGAGTCAGGCACTCCTCTTCATCCCGTCCGATATCGGGGATATCAAAAACACTCTCGATCGGGAACGAATCCATGACTTTATCGGGGATATCCTCTCTGTCGTTCGTGGTCGAAC
>DNKW01000087.1:1753-2325 GCA_003488655.1 Candidatus Altimarinota bacterium
AATCCCCGTCTGAAAAAAGAGGGGATTACGCTTATGACTCAGGGGCTTTCAGGAGGGCGTCAGCGGATGATCGAGTATTTCCGGCAGCATTCCGATTCATCGGTACTCTTCGGGACGGATAGTTTCTGGGAAGGAATAGATATCCCGGGAAAGAATCTTGAGACACTCATCATCTACAAATTCCCGTTCGCGGTTCCCACCGATCCGGTTTTTATAGCTCGATCCAAGCTGTATCGGGACAGTTTTACCGAGTACTCTCTTCCCGCCATGATTATCAAACTTCGTCAGGGGCTCGGACGACTCATCCGCACCAAAACAGACAAGGGAATCATCGTGCTTCTCGATTCCCGGATAGGGTCTGCCTGGGGAGAAAAAGTGAAAGCGTGATTTCCCGAAGGGATCAAAATTCGATCGGGAACCAAGGAGGTATTCTTAGAAATGCTCAAAAAAAAGAAGATGTAAAGCGTTTTTTTTGTATTTATTTTGCTTTTATGGTATTATTATTCGAGTAAACACAGAAATGTTTATTTGGGGAACTTTTGCAAAAACGAAGTAATTCGAGTGCAAGCCGA
>DNKW01000087.1:2437-5675 GCA_003488655.1 Candidatus Altimarinota bacterium
CACTGGAGCGAACCGTACGCCTGTACGGAGACTCCCGGAAGCGGAGACTTAAGCTTGAAGAACAAGTTTTTCCAATAGTTCAGTTTAATTTATCATTCTTTCTCTATATTATGGAAGAAACAAAAAATACAGAAGAAACCCTAAAGATAGAACAAAAGTCCAACTACATAGAACTTTCCGAAGATTCTCGCAGTGTTGGAAATATTTTCAACGAACTTTCCGGAGAGCTCTGAGAACTCGATTTTGCTGAAAAGAATAGAGAGCAGGAAACAGAAAAGAAAAATCCTCTGCTGGTGGCTTATGCGGTGAGCGGGTATGTATTCACTTTTGGTATTATCATCACTCTTCTTCTGACACTCGATGTTTTTGCCCGTTTGGGAGAGGATAATTCCTTGTTCGTAAATCTTCCTATCTGTTCCTATCTTTCATATGGAGTGGATGACTATGATAATACCGATTGCAAAACCCTTCCGATGATATTTTCAGATGTGAGTGCCGAAAAAGAAAAATTAGAAAAAAATATTGTCGGCAATCTCGTTCTTCTCGTTCCGAAACTTATGCAATCTTTCAATATCGTAAATTCACCAAAAGTGCAATTTATCCAAGAACATACGGGAGATTCCAGAGTTTCCATAACGGAAGCGATGAGTCGTTTTCTGGAGATAAAAAACAGAACGAGTTATCAGTGAGAAGATATCGAATGTAAAACCATCTCTGTGGATGAGAAAGGGAAGATATCAGTTTCCTGTCAGATATACGGATGAGCCCTTATTGCACCTGCAGGACTTATGACAAAAACATCCAGAGAAACGGCACTTTCATTTCTTGAAAGACTCGATGATGGAAAGAGCGGTTTTCAGATTGCTTCGTATCCGAAGACGCTGGATATTTCGGAGTTTAACAGTACCGATGGACTCAAGGCTGTTTTTTCTACACAAACCTCATTAAATCTCAATCTTCAGTATTTACCCGCTAATAAAATGTAATTATGGAAGCAATGGATAAAAGAAAAAAAGATCGGCTCATAAAAGGCATTATACTTAATACCCTCGTTTTTTTAGGGTGTATTGTCTATATCGTCGTATATATACTGCCTAAATATGATGAGGTGAGCGCGACCGTTACAAAAATAAACGATACCACGGTAAGTATCTCTTCTCTCAAAAATGATGGTGTGAAAAAAGATTCTTTCATAGAACTCCTCAATCGTTTCGGAAAGAAAAAAGAGGTTCCTGATGTTGTTTTTTCCGATGGAGAAAAATTGGACAGGGTACTCGAAAAACCAGCAACGGTGCAGGGGGACTATCTTGCTTGGCTTACTGAAGAAAATGGAAAAGTGAATGTTCTCGATAAAGAGATACAGGAAAATGATAGCATTCTCGGGAATATCATCCCCATCTTTGCGAATTCTCCGGTACTCAGCACTCAAGATGATATAGACAATCAAATCACTCTCGCAAGTTTCATTTCCTATGTGGAAAAGGATATTCTCGGTAAATACTCGCTGACAAGTTATGCGCCACTCGGTATCTCCAATATTGTATTTCCTGATAAAAAAGGCACTTCTGTGAATATCGGAAGTTTTAAAATTTCTCTCGATTTTAAGGGAAAAAATAGCAACATCCTCGCGCTTATAGATGCGTTACAGAAGTCGGGGAAACTCACCGTTCGTAATGGGAAGCTTATCCCCGATGCTCTTGCATCCAATGTTCCGCCGAAGGAAAAATGACTCTCCCGTCTTTCGAACCTTCTGGTAAACATCGACACCTTTTCCCTCGATAACATCCCAAATTCCCCTTCTCTCGATAACAAAGGAAGTATGACTCTTGAATTCTACGTAGAGGGTATGAACTATCAAAAAATCCTGGTACTTCGGTCTCTTTTGACTGCGAAATTTGAATGATTGCAGAAATCGGTAAAAGAAAAAGGACTCATTTGTACGAAGCCGGGAAACCCTCTTTGTGATGAAACGATAACAGCCAACGCTATTGCTACCATCAAGGGGCTTATAGGGAATCTCACCGCTTTGCAACCAAAGCTTAACGCTTTCAAAAAAGGGGATATCACTATCGATATCAATACGGAAATGGATACTCTTTCTGATATAAAGGCATCGCTTCAAACCATCGAAATGATCTACCTGAAGAATAAATCTATTTTGGAAAAAGCAAAAAAACAGTCTAGCACCAAATAACAGTCTATCATATGGAAAACACTCTCGTAAACCTCCTAAAAGAGGAAATATATAAAGGAGACAATGCTCAGCGCATCTGTGATCTCGTCATATCCGCAGCGGCGGACATGGGAGCATCGGATATCCATATCGAACCGCTCTCCAATGTGGTACGTATTCGGTATCGTGTGGACGGAGTGCTTCAGGAGATTCTCGAATATCAGCTTTTTCTCCATCCGCAGGTGGTGGCGAGATACAAGATTCTTGCGAATCTGAAGATTGATGAATCCCGCATTCCTCAGGACGGACGCATCTCCATCACTCTCGAGGGAAGGGGACTCGATATGCGTGTCTCCACTCTTCCGACCGTTGTCGGAGAGAAGATCGTTATGCGTATCGTCGACAAGAGCAAGAAGGCTCCGCCTCTCGAGAAACTCGGTATCGAGGGGAAGAACGGGCGAATACTCGCCAAAGCCATCTCTCTTCCGAACGGAATCATTCTCACTTCCGGTCCGACCGGATCGGGAAAATCCACCACGCTCTATTCCTGTCTCGCGGAACTCAACAAGCCAGACGTGAATATCATGACGCTCGAAGATCCAGTCGAGAATACCATCGATGGAGTCAATCAGAGTCAGGTGTTCCCGACCATCGGATATACTTTCGCGAGCGGACTTCGTACCGCGCTCCGTCAGGATCCAGACATTATTATGGTGGGGGAAATTCGTGATTCGGAGACTATCAATATCGCCATAGAGGCGTCTCTTACCGGACATTTGGTGCTTTCTACCATCCACACCAATTCTGCGGCGGAAACCATCACCCGTATCCTCAATATGGGAATTCAGGCATTTCTCCTCCCTGCTTCCATCAATGCCATTATCGCACAACGACTCATTCGCCGGCTCTGCGATTGCAAGAAACCCATTTCAGCAAATGATCTCGATGAGCGGACGAAACAATCGGTAAAAAAAGCGATTGCGAGAACGGACAAGGCGGAACTTACCTCCCGTGTCTCTCCGGAAATCCTCGCAAACCCCGTATTTTACGAGCCGGGAGGGTGTG
>DNKW01000031.1:0-2495 GCA_003488655.1 Candidatus Altimarinota bacterium
GTGAGAGGAGAATAAAAAGATTAATAATTAAGAATTAAAAATGAAAAAACCCCTTCTCATCCCTATTTTTCTCTTTCTCCTCAACTCCTGCTCTCTTCCTTTTTCTGCTCCCGAGCCAGAGAAAGTGGTAGAAAGTTCTACAGGAAGCCAAGAAGAATGAGTGGAGCACACGCAAACGGGGCAGACCCGTGAGGATAGGCTCGAAGAATCGAAAAACCGAAGAAGCTTCCGGTCCATTATCCGAAAGGGGGATTATTTTTCGCTTAAAAGCGATAAGGAAACTGCTCTCCGATATTATTTGAATGCCTACCTCCGATTGAAAGACGATAATGTTTTGGAACGAAAAATCGCGGGAGCGTATTTTGACCTCAAGGATTTCGGAAATACTTACAAGTACTATATACGGGTTCCGTTCGTAGATCTTGAGGAGGAAGAGAAAAAGAAAATGCTCTCGGCACTGATGTTTGATGAAAGCATTGCCGTAAAAAGCACGGAGATTCGGAAGCTCGGACTTTTGCAGGACGAAACCGAGTATTATTCCTATATAGAAAATTGTTACACCGGAATCCATAACTGTGTCATATCTCTTGATTCTTATTCTGGGAGCTATGAACCGACTGATAAACTCAAAAATATCATAGATACCTATATGAAGGTAAGTTCCGATTTTCATTATCGAAATATCCTTCTTGCGGGAGCTTTTTTTGAATCCAAACAGTATCTTGCGGGAGCGAAAATCGCTTCGGAGATTGTTGAAAAACGTCCCGATTATAAGATTGCTTATAAGATAGCGGGATACTGTAATTATGAGCTCGGAAAGTACAAAGAGGCAAATGTTTATCTGGGGAAATATTATGCTTTTGATACGAAAGACATCTCCACTGCCTATACGCTCGGACTGACGAACTACTACCTGGAAGACTACGCCACATCCAATCTCTATTTCAATACGGCGGTTTTGAACGGATATACTCCAAAAACGGAACTGGAACGTCGACTCATTTATAACTATTATACGCTCTGAGACAAGAAAGGGATGTTTAAGATATTCAGATACCTTCTTAAAGAGCCGGACGTTTCGGAGGATGATTTTATTATCGCAGTACATATAGCCACAGAAGAAAATGATCGATCAAAAGGTTTTCTTTGGGTGAATCAGGGGATAGAAAAATTTATCTATTCCGATATGCTCTATGCTCTTCGGGGAAATCTCTATCTTTTAAGTGATGATCTCGATCGTGCTGCGGAGGATTTTAGCAAAGCATATTCTATAAATATACACAATCCTGCCACGCTTCTCGGATTTGCAAAATGGCATTTTGTAAAAAATAATTATACTTCTGCCAAAGAATACATACAATCTACGAAAGAAATCGACCCGGATGGAATATTCGGAGAGCAGGCAGATGAGCTCCTAAAGAAGATAGAAGATGGAGAGAAGGCAGTAATCGGAAGCGGAGTTCTGGATATGAGTGGAAGTGTGAAATAAGGGGGATTAAAGTATCTGTCATCCCGACCGAAGTGGAGGGATCCCTTTAGATCAGTACATTGACACAATGTTATAAGAAATCACTAAATCTGAATCATGTTGAGAGATTTTATATTTTCACTCCATATAACTTGATTAAAAGGGATTCCTCGAGTTCCCTCGGAATGACAAAAGGAATATTCTCGCAATGACAAAATTAATTTATAATTTTCTACATATGTCTCACGAACAAAAAGATTCTCACGGAGAGGTTATCAAAAAACCGGTTTCCATTGAGCAACAAGCGGGTATTCTGAAAGACAAGGAAAAAACTGATCTCGAAAATCGGATTGTCGATACCTTGAAAAGCCTCAATAGTCACATGACAAAAAAGGAAATACTCGCGCTTATTCAGCGTATCGAAGTAGGGAAGTGACTGGAGGGACTTCGGTCAGAGCTTTCCAAAGAGAAAAAACTCTCCGGAGCCGAAATTTCTGATTCGGCACTTCAAGACATTCTGAATCTCTTTCGTGAGGTGGAACAGGTGGCGGAATTCGGACTTCAGGAACTGAAACTCGAGCTCGGTCGATTGAACGAATCAAAAGAATATACGGTTGATACGGCTATCTATTTGAGCTCAAAGTTTCCTTGGATCAAAAAACTGGAAGAGAGTAAACTCGGGGACAATATCGTCATAGATGTAGCGGGGATTGCGGTGGGCGCGCTCGACTCCGTACATGCGATACTAAAGTTCCTTCTCGCTCTTCTCGGAGATCTGGTGATGTTGCCGAAACAGATAATTGCCGAAATACAAAAAAAATAATCCCAGCTGGGATTATTTTTTTTATAGAGATTCTTACGCTACTGTCTCAGTAATCTTCAATACTGCAGAGAATATCCCGAAGGCGAACCAGAGAACAAATATGCCGGCTATGAGGATGGCTAAAGGTTCGATGAAGCGGACGAGTACCGCGATGGAACTATCCACTTCTCTTGTATATTGAGCTGCAAGCTTATGACATACTTT
>DNKW01000031.1:2720-3094 GCA_003488655.1 Candidatus Altimarinota bacterium
TCTTCTATTTTTTCTTGAAAGATGACGTTATTACTTCCTTCTCCTGTGAGTCCGAGAGTACGGATAATGGGTATGCCCGCTTCAAGGAGAAGAGAGAGAGTAGAAGCAACTCGTACAATAGTATAATTACGATATACGTCTCCCACTACCGGAATTTTAAGATAGAGCGCATCGAGCGAACGTCGTCCCGTCATACTTTTTGCATATGCCTGAAATGAAAGTACTCCTACGATTATAAGGATGATAATTCCCCAGAAATTCCCTTGGATGAAACGACTCGTGGATACGAGGGCTTGAGTTGCAAATGGGAGCTCTACTCCGGTATTCATAAAGAGTGGTTCCAATTTTGGTATGATATAGGTCATGATGGTCAT
>DNKW01000024.1:0-291 GCA_003488655.1 Candidatus Altimarinota bacterium
AATCATAAAAAAATCTCCACAAATTCTTCACGAATTTATTATTGACTCTTGTAAAAAGTATCCTACACTACCCGCGGTATTTTACCATTTTTATCCATTATCTTTTTTATTATGATATACGTGAAAAAAATTATTAGCATCTCCTGTATGATTACAATAGCTGGGGCAAGTATACTATCTTCTGTTTCTGCCGAAACAACAGAAACAGCTACTGACACTGCCGGGGCTACAGCAACTACTACATCTGTAACAACCGAGTCATCAAGTTCAGTAGTATCACCAGTAGTATCA
>DNKW01000024.1:367-3995 GCA_003488655.1 Candidatus Altimarinota bacterium
GTAGTATCACCAGTAGTATCACCGATGCCGAATGAAGATATAAACTCGACAACTTGTCGCAATATAGGAACAAGAAGCGAGGGATGGTATTTCCCAAATGGAAAACTCTATAAGTGGTCAAATTGCTGAGAGGAAATGAAACAAGAAGTAAAAGATCAAAAAATAGAAATGAAACAGGAAGGTATGATGGTTCCGCAAATTATGGGAAATGATTTTGGTAAATCTCCTATGCTCGCAAGAGAACTCGGAGGTTTTCTCAGAACTCCCCTTACTAAAGAAGAACAAGATGCTGTCGTAGCACTCCTCAGAGCACAGCAATTGGAACGGGATGTCATTATGGCTGATGTTTCTCTTACTATGGAAGCAAAAGCGACAAAGATACGTGAGCTTACAAGTACCCATATGACAGCTCTTCTTGTATATATAAGCACTGATAAGCAAGACCTTTTCAAGAAGATAATGGAAGAACGAATGTCTATGATGGCAAAAAAACCAGAAGTTCGTAAAGAATTCAAGGAAGAGATAAAACAACAAAAACAAGAATTTAAAGAAGGAGTAAAAGAAAAGAAACAAGAATTTAAAAAAGAGGTGCAAGCAAAAAAACAAGCTCTTTCTGAGAAAAACAAAGCGATTCTTACAAAAGCCGTTACAGCACTTTCTCTTGAGAGGCTTCAGGCAATACTTGCAAAAGTTGAAAAAGCTCTCACTGTTGCGAAAAAAGAGAGAGTAATTGATCAGCTCAATGAAATCGGAGATATGCTCCAGAGTAAAATCGATGAACTTACCGGAGCTTCGTCCGAAGAAGACGTTCTATGAGACATCCTCGGTACTACGGACACAACTACCGCTGGTACGGGAACAACAACAGTAACACAGTAAAAAAATAATCTTTGAAACCGGTTTCCCTAAAAAAGAAACCGGTTTTTTTAGGGATTTTTTATAAAACATTTGCACTTCTTATATTTTCCACTATCATTACTCCGTATCTTTATCTTTTTACCAATTTTCTTCTTATGAATTCACTCAACAAGGTACAGCTTATAGGAAATCTTACTGCCACACCGGAAGTAAAAGAGACACCGAATGGACAAAAGGTTGCGAATTTCTCCATAGCAACGAATCGCGTATGGAAAGATGCATCCGGGATGAAACAAGAACAGGTAGAATTTCATAATATTGTTATCTGGGGATCTCTTGCTGGAATCGTCGAACAGTATCTGACAAAAGGACAGAAAGTGTATCTCGAAGGGCGACTCCAGACTCGCAGTTGGGATGATCCAACAGGAGTAAAAAAATACAAAACAGAGGTAGTTGCAGATAATCTGATTATGCTCTCTGGTAAAAGAGATGAGGGAAGCGATTCTTTTTCTCAAGAAACCCCTGAAGAAGTAACTCCTGTCAAAACAAAAAAAGCTGCTCCGAAAGCAGAAGAAGAAATCAATATTGAAGATATCCCGTTTTAATAAAAAATGACTCCGAATATTCGGGGTCATTTTTTATTAAAACTCATCATTTCGAGTGTCAATGTGGAATATATAATATATCCATTTCCCTCCATTCGTCATGCCGAGTGTCTTGGAAGCCTCCTGCTTTACTCCGCCGATCATCTGTTTGTTCGTATCGATTCTTTTATATTCTTCCACTTCTTCATCGGTCACAAGAACTATCACTTCTTCTCCCGGATTTTTCTTGTTTTGGGAAGTTTTGGCAATTTTATCGAGAAAAGCATTGGTCTTTACATAAGCGAGTCGTTCCTTTTTCTTTTCTATGGATTCTTCTATTTTTTCATTTTCTGTAGTGATATACGAGAGGTACGAATTGATTTGAAAATCCTTATATTTGTAGAGCACGACAAGATATACCTCGTAAACTATGAGGATGAGAAGGCAAAAAAGAATGTACTGGTATCGTTTTTTCATAGGAAAAGATTGTATTTTCTGTATTTTATGAATACAATATCCAAAAATATCTTTTTTCATAATCTTTTATGCAGAATTTTTCGAAAACTCCCGAATGATTTTTTCTTAAACATGCAATAGCGCTTATTATGTGGGGACTCTTCGCAATCATAGGACTTCTCCTCTATTCCGACTTCTCCGAAAACCCCACTATCATATCCGAAAAAATAGATCCTTACGTACTTTCAACAAAAGGAAAAACTCTTATTATTCGAGATAAACTCATTACCGTAGAGGAAAATAAGCAAGCGCCTGTTTTTGTGTGAGATAAAATCAAGACGCTTGATTCCACCGCCACCGTTTTCTGGCCGGATGGGAGTATCACGCGTCTCTGAGAAAAGTCCTCTATCAGGATTCACGAAATGCGTGCAAAAACAGCAAATGAGGATATTCAGGTGGAATTCAGTTTGGAAGAAGGAAAAAGTTGGTCCAATGTCATAAAGTACCTCTATGGGGAATCTTATTTTCATGAACGATTCAATAATGATACTGCCCTCGCTGCTGTCAGGGGAACTATATTTGAAGTGAATCTCGATCGTAAATATATTCACACTATCGACCACTCCGTATCCATCGAGGATCTAAAAAGCCATACCGGAAGCATTCTTATAGTGGCTGGTGGAATATTTGATACCGATACCCGTAAAAGACGGATTCAAAGTGAAATCGATGCAATCTGGAACAAGGCAAATAGCGACGCCGATATCATCTATCTCAACGAACGGATGGAATCTCTCAAGAAAGAGATTCTTGGACGTCTTGGGAAAGAAAATTATTTAGAAACATTTCTGCAAAAAATTGGCCTTCAGAAAAGCCAATCTTCTTTGGAGGCTCTTATCACTGGCGATGAAAACGGATGGATACAATTCGAAAATGAGATGAGATCGGGAGGTAATTCAGGAAAACTCATGGATATCTACCAAAGTATTTATGGACTGCAAAATTCCAAAGAGATTATCAATACAAAAATGAAGCTCCGCAATCTCATCATAGAAACCGCACCCGCAGATGAGAAAAAGGTATTTCTTGATGATTTTGCACAATCCACTCTCTATGACTCATGGAACGCTCTGAAAATCGGAAGCGGAAGCATAGAATGACTCGAAGAGAAGCTCGAAGAATATGTGAAACAAGGAGCCGACAAGGATCTGATCAATGCGTTAAAAAATGCAGCTCGACAGGAGAGCATACAGGAGCTCAACGATACTCTTGAAAGTACAAAACAGACCATCATAAAAACTCTCGGAGAGAAGAATCTTCTAGAAGAAGCGAAAAAAGAGATACATATGGAGGATTGGGAAAAGATCAATGATGAGGCGACCGATATCCGCAATAGCGTTATCGATGGATTAAAAAATCTTACTCAGTAATATAATTCAAGACCGTATATGAATCTCAAAAAAATAGCTCACGATAAAAGAATTATTGCCTGTGTTCTTTCTGTTATCATTATTGTAATTGTTACGCTTTTGAGTGTAAATTCTTTCAGTGAAGAGTTTATACAACAAGGAAATCTTGGTATAAAAAATATTCTTTTTACTCGATACGGGAAAAATGATACTGCCAACAAGAACATCACTATTGTTACTATTGATAATAAAACACTCTCCGACAACGGATGACTCGGAAGATTTCAGAATTTTAAACGATCGTACTATGCTCAGGTTATA
>DNKW01000016.1 GCA_003488655.1 Candidatus Altimarinota bacterium
AGGTGCGGTGCGAGGATGTCCATAACGAGAGAAGATTTCCCTGATCCGGAAACTCCGGTCACGACAGTGAGAACCTCGAGAGGGATTCTCACATCTATATTCTTGAGATTATTTTCACTGGCTCCTTCGATAGACAGAAACTTTGTCGGAATATGCTTTCTCTTTTCAAGAAACACCTGTTTTTTCCCGGAGAGATAGAGTCCGGTTTCAGAGGCAGGATTATGGATGATCTCTTCGTACGTCCCTTGAGCCATGATTTCTCCTCCGTGTTTCCCGGCTCCCGGCCCGATATCGAGGATATAATCGGACGCCTCCATAATATCTTCGTCATGTTCGACAACGATCACACTATTTCCCACTGCGACAAGCTTCTTGATATTTTCTATAAGCATGCCATTGTCTCTTGGATGCAGGCCGATAGACGGCTCATCGAGGATATAGGTAATCCCCTCCAGTTTCGTCCCGATCTGAGTGGCAAGCCGAATGCGTTGCGATTCTCCTCAGGATATGGTTCCTGCCCGCCTTGCGATAGTCATATAATTGAGTCCGACTCCTGAGAGGAACTCCAGTCGTTCGACGATATTTTTCATTATCCCCTTAGTAATGGTTTTCTCGGACACCGAGAGATGCAGTTCCCGAAAGAATTCCAGTGAGTGAAGGACGGACATGCTGGAAATCTCTCCTATATTTTTCCCTCCAACAAATACATGAAGGGACGATGCTTTCAGTCGATATCCGTGACAGGATTCACACTCCATTTCGGTGATATACTGGGATATGCGTTTCATAAAGGCATCATTGGCCTCGGTTTCATGGTACCGGCGGGTGAGATTTCCCACAACCCCTTCATATCGCGTATTATACATCTTTCCTTCGTTCGCCCCCTCAAAAGTATGGAATACTTCAAACATCTCGGGACATCCATGGAGAACTATTTCGCGAGCTTTTTTACTGAGGGTGTTGTAGGGCGCATTCATATCAATCTTGTGCTTCTTCGCGGCCGCACGGAGGATCTCCATATAGTACACATGATTGGTCCAGGGGAGTATCGCTCCCTCTTCCAGAGTGAGATTCCCGTTGATAATCTTTTCCTCGAGGAAAGCAACCTTCGTTCCGAGTCCATGACAGTTTTCGCATGCCCCATAGTGGGAGTTGAAGGAAAAGTTCGAGATGGAAAGATTTTCTTGTGCGGTTCCGCACTGAGGACAAGATGCTTTCGCACTAAAACTGGTTCGTTTTTTTGAATCAATCTCGTAAATCTCAAGCATATCCTCCCCTGTTTTATAGGCGAACTCGAGAGAATCTCTGAGCCGCTTTCCGAAAGATTCCTCATCTTTTATCACGAGACGATCGATCACAACAGATATCTGTGCCTTTTCTGGAATAGTTTCCTTTTCGAGGTTATCGGCTACGGAATAGATGGTATCGTTGATCTGAAACCGCACGAACCCGCTATCGAGGACATATCGCTTGATGGATTCCATAGTCGCATCTGTCCCGAAGAACGGAATCGGTGCCATGATATGAATCTTCGTTCCTTCGTCCATATGCTTCACAAAAGAAACCACTTCCGAGATAGGGTGTTTTTTGAGGGTGACTTCCGGATGATTGGGGCATTTCTGAGTTCCGATGGTCGTATAGAGAAGACGATAGAAATCATAAATTTCGGTAATAGTTCCCACCGTGGATCGGGGATTATTGGAAACCGTTTTCTGATCGATACTGATGGTTGGGGAAAGTCCGCGGATTTCATCCACTTTCGTATCCTCGTTGATAGACGAGATAATCATCCGAGCATACGTCGAGAGACTTTCCAGATAGCGGCGCTGTCCTTCGGCATAGATGGTATCAAAAGCAAGTGAGGATTTTCCAGAGCCTGATACTCCCGTCACGACCACGAGCTTGTTTTTCGGAATCTTGACCGAGATATTCTTGAGATTATGCGTCTTGGCTCCGATAACTTCGATACAGTGGGACATGAGAGAAAATGAGAGATAAATACGAGGGGACAGTATACTCGGAAAATAGAGAAAATGAAAAAGATTTTTAGAAATTCTTTTTAAGGAGTCTTCTGAGGATGACAGCCCTGTTCCTCTGTCTTCGGGGGAGAGAAATAGTGTGTATTCTCCATAATCTTCAAAAATCTTTTGACATAGAGACTCTTTTCTATACAATACCACCACTTTCAATTTTCGAAGCATGACGTTGCCACCATAAGACAACCTCTCACAATGCGTATAGATTCTAGAAGTCACTTAAAAGTTCAATCTTCATTACTTTAGGGAATCACTCCCTACTCATGCAGATTCATTTCTTTTATCTGTAAGAATATATTAATAGTTTTTGTAACTTTTTTATTCAGATGGCTGGACTTATCGGGAAAAAGCTTGAAATGACTCGTATCATCAAAGGTGATGCAATGGTCGCAGTAACGCTTATTAAAATCCCAGAAATTAAAGTAGTACAAATCAAAACCATCGATACGGATGGGTACGAAGCAATCGTTCTCGAAGCGCTTGACGGAAAGCTTTCTCATATGAGAGAAGTTCCATTTACTGGAGCTATGGCGGACCTTAAAGTAGGCGATACTGTCAGCCTCGATGTTCTTGATGGCATTGAAATGGTTACCGTTTACGGAATCTCTAAGGGTAAAGGTTTTGCCGGAGCTATGAAACGTCATAACTTTGCCGGGGGACCTGCAGGACACGGATCGAAATTCCACCGAGCACTCGGTTCTATCGGATGTCGTAAACCACGCCGAACAAAACCGGGACAGAAAATGCACGGACATATGGGACTCGACAAGATTACTCTCAAAAAGATTCGTCTTGAGCTCGTAAATAAGAATATTAATGTTATCGCTCTTCACGGACCAGTTCCGGGAGCTCGCAATTCACTCGTAGTTTTAGATTTCTAATTGTATCTTATTCATGGAAGCAGTTCTCTATACACAGGAAGGAAAAGAAAACGGGAAAATCGCCCTTAAAGACGAACTTTTCGGACGAGAAGTTCAGATGGGGCTTATTCACCGACTTCTTCGACTTCAACGCTCTAATGCACGTATCGCTATTGCTCACGCAAAAACTCGTGCAGAGGTCATCGGATCAACTCGTAAGCTCTACAAACAAAAAGGAACAGGTAGCGCCCGTGTGGGTGATGCTCGTTCTCCGGTTCGTCGAGGTGGAGGTGCCGCATTTGGTCCTACAAAAGACAGAAATTTCACGATTCGTATGAATAAGAAAGAACGTCGAGCTGCTCTTTTCTCTCTCCTTTCCGCGAAAGCAGGAGAAAATGGTATCAAGATTGTAGAATCTTTCGCCGCAGATGCGATGAAAACAAAGAGCATGATAGATCTTGTTACCAAGATGAATGTCACATCCGGAGTTTTCGCCGTTTGTCCGGAAGATAACGGAGCCTTCGTTGCCGGTCGAAACATTCCGACCGTGAAGTTTATCGGAGTCAACTACTTGAATCCTATGGATCTCCTCAAATATAACAACCTTGTTTTCACCAAAGCATCGATTGAAAAACTCTACGCTATGTATCTGTAATTCGTAATTGTAATCTGTAATTTTTCTTCTATGTCACTCTATACTATCATTAAAAGACCCGTTATAACAGAAAAGAGTCAACGACTCGAGCTCGAAGGAGCGTACACTGTTGTGGTCTCCCCAGAATCTACGAAAGTAGATGTTCGCACGGCATTTGAACGCCTCTATGGAGTTCAGGTAGAGAAGGTGAATATGATTACTACTCGCGAAAAATTCCGAAATAGTAAACATGGTGTTCAGGTAAAGAGAAAGAGTCGCCTCAAAGCGATTGTTACTCTCAAGAAAGGACAAAGAATCGCTGATCTTCAAAAAATCATCACTAAAGATTAATTTTATTCACTGCTTTATCATATAGTATGGCAATCAAGAAATTCAAACCAACTACTCCAGGACGCCGACAGATGACTGGATACACGTTCGACGAGCTCACAACTTCTGAGCCACACAAAGCTCTTACCTATGGTATGAAGAGTCAAGCGGGTCGTAATAGTGCCGGTCGTATCACTGTCCGTCATCAAGGAGGTGGACACAAGAAACTCTATCGAAAAGTAGATTTCTTCTTCACGGATAAGCTCGATGTTCCTGCAAAGGTAGAAACGATCGAATACGATCCGTTCCGAACTGGGTATATCGCCCTCGTATGTTATGTTGATGGAGAGCGTCGATATGTTCTCGCTCATAAAGAGATGAAAGTAGGTGATATGATTATCACCGCTGATAACGCAAAACCAATGAATGGAAACCGTCTTGCTATTGGAAATATTCCAACGGGACTTTCCGTTTATAACGTAGAGCTTATCATCAATGCTGGAGCTTCCAGTGTTCGTTCTGCCGGAGCTTCTGCTACTATCGTTTCTCAGGAAGGGGAATATACACAAGTAAAACTTCCTTCCGGTGAAATCCGACGAGTACACAAGAAATGTTACGCAACCATCGGAGTCGTTTCCAATGTCGATCACAATCAAATTGTCATCGGTAAAGCCGGACGTTCTCGTTGGATGGGTATCCGACCAACCGTTCTCGGTATGTCCATGAATGCCGTGGATCATCCGCACGGAGGAGGAGAAGGACATCAATCTCTCGGACAACGAAACGGTCCAAAAACCCCTTGGGGAAAACCAGCTCGTGGAGTGAAAACCCGACGTCGAACAACGACTGACCGATGGGTAGTCCGAACTCGCCGAGGAAAACTTCTCGGATAAAAGATTCCAAAAATTCTACTAATAGTTAATCTCTAACAACTTATTTATGACACGTAGTCTTAAAAAATGACCTTACATAGACGCTCGACTTGTTCAAAAAGTAGAACGGCTTAATGAATCAGGAAAGAAAACTGTTATCAAGACATGGTCTCGAGCATGTACAGTTACTCCAGAATTCGTTGGACACACCTTTGGTGTTCACAATGGAAAAGTTCATACTCCTGTTTTCGTTACGGAAGATATGGTAGGTCATAAGCTTGGGGAATTCTCATTCACTCGAAAATTTATTGGACATTCTGGAAACAAATAATAGTTATTTTTCACTTCAATTTTTCTCTATGAAAGCAATTGCAAATAATATTCGCATATCCGATAAAAAGCTCAATGTTGTAGCTAAAATCGTTCGAGGTATGGAGGCAAAAAAAGCACTCGATATCTTGAGGTTTATGCCAAACAAAGGAGGAGCACTTATGTACAAGATTCTTGCCAGCGCTGTTGCTAACGCAACACATAACGACATGCAAGAACTTGTAAACCTTGCTATTGCATCGGTAAGTGTTACAAAGGGCATCGTCTACAAACGGGGAAATCCGATTTCTCGCGGACGATCTCATCCGATTCTGAAGAGAACGTCAAACGTGCTTCTTGAGCTTCGAGTGAAGTAATCTTTTATCAGTAATTATTAATTCGTAATTTCACCGCCCTATGGGACATAAAGTTAGCCCCCTCGCATTCCGTATAGGATACATCAAGACTTGGAAGAGTACTGGATACTATAACAAGAAAGATTATGGTAAAAAAGTTGCTTCCGATGTAGCGCTTCGTATCTTTATTCAGAAATTTCTTACCGGAATCCCCGTTGGAAATATTTTCATCAATCACGCGACCTCAGAAACTACCATCAGCATCTATACTGCCAAGACGGCACTTATTCTTGGAAAGAACGATGAAAACAAGGAACGTCTCGAACGAGATATCGCTGTTCGTTTCCCCGGTAAATTTATCATCGAGGTAAAAGAGGTGAAAAAACCAGAACTCTCCGCGGCACTTGTGGCTGATTCTATCGCTCGTCAGATCGAAAAGAAACTCCCATACCGTCGTGTTATCAAGAATGCTATCTCCAAAACCATGGAGAAAGGAGGACTCGGAATCAAGGTTATCCTCGGAGGTCGTCTCAACGGTGCGGAAATCGCTCGTGTGGAAACCTACAAAGAAGGAGCTATTCCACGTCAAACCATCCGAGCCGATATTGATTACTCTATGGAGCGAGCAAATACCATTTACGGAGTCATCGGACTCAAGGTATGGATATATAAAGGTGACATCTACAAAAAGTAAAAAAATATTGACTTTTAGCGAAATTTCTTATAATCATTTACCATATTAACGTATGTTACAGCCGAAGAAAATCAAATATCGGAAATCTCAACGTGGAGTCCTCAAGGGGATTGCAACACGAGGATCTGAAATTGCTTTCGGAGACTACGCCGTGAAAACGGTAGAGTCAGGATTCATTACTTCCCGCCAAATAGAAGCAGCGAGACGTTCTATTATCCGTTCCCTCAAAAAATGAGGAAAACTCTGGATTCGTATTTTCCCAGATCGTCCATATACGAAGAAAGCCCTCGAAGTTCCAATGGGATGAGGAAAGGGAAGTCCAGAAATGTACCGAGCTCCTGTAAGACCGGGAAGAATACTCTTTGAAATGTCATGAGTATCTCCAGAGGTTGCAAGAGAGGCTTTTGAGGAGGCTTCATATAAACTTCCTGTAAAGACGAAAATTCTCGTTTAATTCCCTTCAAATCTTCTTATGAAAAAACAATTGGAAAAAGATATTAAGGCTCTCGAAGCACTCGATGCTTCAGAGTTGGCAAAAGAAATCGCAAAGACAGAGAAAGAACTCTTCCTTCTCAATATGAAAAATCGAGCAAACGAACTCAAGCAGTCTCATACTTTGGGATTATTGAAAAAATACCTTGCAAAACTTCATATGGTTAAAGCACGCTTATAGTTTACTACATTTTTAACAACATCACCAATGAGAACTAAAACCGGTATCGTTACCAGCACAAAAATGGATAAAACCATTGTTGTTACCGTTGATTCTTACAAGACTCATCCAAAATACAAGAAACGCTATAAGGCCTCTTCAAAGTTCTATGCTCACGATGAAGCAAATAGCTGTATTGTTGGTCAAACCGTTACTATCGAGGAAACTATTCCTTTGAGTAAGATGAAACGTTGGAAGATTACAACCGCAGTATAATTATATATTTTCCAAAAAAGAAACCTAGAGCCCCCTAATAATCCATAAACTCTTTAGTATGATACAAGCAGAAAGTAGACTCGTTGTCGTTGATAATACCGGAGCAAAAGAAGTTCTTTGCATCAAGGTTCTTGGTGGTTCAAAAAGACACTATGCTTCCGTAGGTGACATCATCGTTTGTTCCGTTAAAAAGGCACTTCCACAAGGAAATATCAAAAAGAAATCGGTCGTGAAGGCGGTTGTTGTCCGTGTTGCTTTCTCTGTGAGACGAGACGACGGTACCTACGTTCGTTCCGATGACAATGCTTGTGTGATTATCAATGATAACAACGAACCAAAAGGAACTCGTGTATTCGGTCCGGTGTTTCGAGAATTGAAAGCGAAAGGATTTCAGAAAATCCTCAGTCTCGCTCCAGAAGTTATCTAAAAAAGAAATTGAATCGTTATTTTATTTATTATACATTGCATTCTATGAGAATACATCGCGGAGATATGGTACAGGTGATGGCCGGTAAAGATAAGGGAAAAAAAGGAAAAGTTCTTGCGACACACGCAGCAGATAACCGATTGGTTGTTGAAGGTGTGGGAATCGCAACTTGCCATATCAAAAAACAAGGAACCACTCCTGGTCAGATCATCAAAATCGAAAAACCAATTCATGCTTCCAATGTTATGATCCTTGATCCGGAGTCTGGAAAACCAACTCGTATCGGTATTAAGATGGAAGGAACGAAAAAGGTTCGTGTAGCAAAAAAATCCGGAAAAACTCTCTAGTTCTCATATCATTATTTTTCAATACTATGTCTTTTAAAGAACAGTACAACACAGTTATCCTTCCACAGGTACAAAAAGCTCTCGGTATCGAGAATCCTATGGAAGTCCCAAAAATCGAAAAGATCGTGCTCAATATGGGTATCGGAAGTTATGTGGCAAGTGGTCATAAAGATTTCTCTAGCCTTAAAAATGATCTTTCTCTCATAGCTGGGCAAACCCCTTTGGTAATCAACTCCAAAAAGGCTATTTCCAACTTTAAATTGAAGATTGGAATGCCCGTTGGTATGACGATTACTCTTCGAGGAGAGAAAATGTTCTTCTTCTTGGAAAAGCTTATTCAGATTATCCTTCCTCGTGTTCGAGATTTCCGTGGTATTTCCGGAAAATCATTCGATGAGAAAGGAAACTTCAATTTCGGTATCAAGGAACATACTATTTTCCCAGAAGTTCCTCAGCTCGATGTTGTAAAGCCTCACGGTCTCCAAATCACGATCAAATTCAAGGCGAAAGATAAAAAAGACACTCGTGTCCTTATGGATGCTCTTGGATTCCCGTTCACAAAATAAATTCCTATTTTTATTATCAATTACTCTCCTACTATGGCAAGAAAGGCTCTAGAAGTGAAATGCAGCAAGGCTCAAGAAAAGGCAACTCGTCTCTTCCAGGCCGGAAAAACTATTAAATTTTCCACACGACTCTATCACAGGTGTGCTATCTGTGGACGATCCCGTGGATACATGGGGAAGTTCGACATGTGCCGAATCTGTGTACGTGAACGTGCGAATGCCGGAGAGTTGATGGGAGTCCGCAAGTCGAGCTGGTAATAGCTTGTTGAAAAACTCGATTTTTGCATTCAAGATTCCGTTTCCTCGTTCTCCGTACAGTCGTACGGTTCACTCCGGTTCTCATCTTTCATACAAATATCTTCGCTTTTGAACAGCTCTTAGGGCTATAAGATATAATTCAACTACAATACTTTTAACTTAATTGTTCCTATGATAAATGATCCAATTGCAGATTTGCTCACAAGAGTCCGAAACGGATATCTTGCTCGACTTGCCGTTGTAAACGTTCCATATTCTGCCCTCAAGGAAAAAATCATTTCAATCCTCCAGAAGAATGCCTATATCGTCTCCTATACTGTGAGCGAAGATAAACGAGAAATCATCGTAAAACTCAATGATGTTCGTAAAACGAAATATCTTCCTTCCTTCCGTCGTATTAGCCGACCGGGACAGAGAATCTATATTAAGTCATCTGACGTTCGTAAATCACGAAACGGACTTGGTATCTATATTCTCTCGACCCCAAAGGGTATTATCACTGGATATGAAGCTCATGTTCTTGGTACCGGAGGAGAACTTCTTTGCGAAGTATATTAATCACCCTACTTATTAATCACTATTTTATATGTCTCGAATTTGAAAACTTCCTGTAACACTTCCGACTGGAGTGAGCGTGAAGGTAGACGGAAAAAACATCACCGTCTCTGGACCAAAAGGAGAGCTTAAGCACACCCTTCAGGACTGTGCTTCTCTCGAACAAAAAGACAATACGGTTGTTATATCTATTGTAAACGAAGAGAATAGTAAAGACAAAGCTATGTGGGGCCTTACCCGAGCGCTTATTGCCAATATGGTAATAGGGGTGTCAGAGGGATACAAAAAATCTCTCGAAATCCAAGGAGTGGGATATAAATTCGAAGTTGCCGGACCTTCTAAGCTCGTTCTTGCTGTCGGATTCTCTCATAAGGTGGATCTTCCTGCGCCGAAAGGAATTACTATCGCAGTAGATGAAAAAGAAAAAAATATCATCCACATATCCGGAATCGATAAGCAACAGGTTGGGTACTACACCGCCCTTGTCCGATCCATCAAAAAACCGGAACCATACAAAGGGAAGGGTATCCGATATGTGGGAGAACATGTACGACGAAAGGCTGGTAAGACTGGAGGTAAGAAATAAAAATCCCCTCTTCATTACGAAGTGGATCGACAAAGCAATCTATATAATTCAATTTCTTTAATTTTAAACCCATTTTTCTATGTTAGAAAAGGTTATGAAACGCAAACGACGACAGGTTCGCGTACGCTCTACTATTATCGGTACTGCTACAAAACCCCGTCTTGCTGTGTTTCGAAGTAATACATCTATCTATGCACAGATGATTGATGATGCTGCTGCAGCAACTCTTTGTGCCGCAAGTGACATGAAGATAAAGGGTGGTACAAAACAAGAGTGTGCAACAAAAGTAGGTGAAGAACTTGCAAAAAAAGCACTCGCTCTCGGTATCACTACTTGTGTATTTGATCGCGGAGGTTTCCTCTATGCTGGTCGAGTAAAGAGACTTGCTGAAGGAGCACGTTCCGGAGGACTTCAATTTTAATTATTCATTTTTTCCATTTCTATGGTTGATACTAATACTACTGCACCAACTACTGCACCAACTACTGCACCGGTAAGAACCCAGAGAGACGATCGTCGTCCACAGGGTGATAAACGTGGGGGAGGATTCAAGGATGTTGAAAAAGAATTCCAAGAAGAACTTCTCGGGGTAGATCGAGTTACTCGTGTAACTGCCGGAGGTCGTCAACTTCGTTTCCGAGCCTCTGTAGTTATCGGTAACGGAAAAGGAACCGTTGGTTTCGGTATGGGGAAAGCCGGAGAGGTGGTCGTTGCTATCGAGAAAGCCGTTCGCGATGCGAAGAAGAATCTTCTTACTTTCAGTATCATCGATGGAACTATCGCTCATGATTTGAGTGCAAGCTACAAAGCGGCAAATATTTTCATTCATCCTGCTTCTAAAGGAACGGGACTTATCGCCGGAGGTTCTGCTCGTAAAGTATTTGCAGTTGCCGGTATCAAGGATATTCTCGCAAAACAACGAGGAGGAAATAATCCAATTACGAATGCCCGTGTTACTATGAAAGCGCTTGCTGCTCTCAAAAAAATACCGAAGGTAATCGCAAAAGTTGCTCCTGTTACAACTTCTGAAGAAGTAGTAGCTCCCGTTAAAGTTGCTGCTGTAAAAGCTCCCGTTAAAGTAGAGGCAAAAAAAGTAGTTGCTGCTAAACCGGTTGCTAAAAAAGCCCCTGCAGCTTCCAAAGCAAAAAAAGCAGAATAATTCCCCTTATCAATATTTTCACTCATTAATTAACAACGCATACTATGCTCTCTCACAATACTATAGAGTCTGCTCCAAATTCCCGCACACCTCGCATGCGCGTAGGTCGAGGAGTTGGTTCTGGAAAAGGAGGTACTTCCGGTCGTGGAAACGGTGGACAAAATTCTCGAACTGGTCGCGGAAAATTCAATGCGGCTTTTGAAGGAGGACAAACGCCTCTCTTTAGACGTATGCCAAAGAAACGTGGTTTCACGGCACATGCTCCAAATGTATTCTCCATCTTGAATATATCTACACTCGAAAAGCTTGCTAAAGAAGGTGTTACAACCATCGATAGCGAAGTACTCGTAAAAAAGGGACTTATCCCAAATATCGGAGCTCTCATCAAGCTTCTCGGGAACGGAGAAATTACTGCAAAAGTAACGGTTCGTATCCACAAAGCTTCCGCTCAGGCTCAGTCAAAAGTTACTGCAGCAGGAGGAACAGTAGAACTTCTCTAATCTCACACATTTAAAAATCCTCACTCATTCCGAGAGGGGATTTTTTGTACCTCGCTTTTATTGTAATAAACTTGACTAAACCATACTTTTTCATACAATCCGAGCGTTAAATACACCATTTTTATCTCTATCGTTTTTTCCTATGATTCTCAAGAATGTTTCTCGTATATGGAAGTCATCTGATGTGAAGAAGAAGATTCTTGTTACGCTCGGTATCATTATCCTCTATAAATTTCTCTCCAGTATCCCGGTTCCTGGGGTAAATACCACAGCACTTCTTTCCATTAAGGATTTTCTTGCTGCCAATCAAGGACTTGCTTTCTTTAGCTCTCTTATGGGAGGAGGACTTGAGAATTTCTCCGTTGTTCTCATGGGACTTGCTCCGTATATCAATGCAGTTATTATCATGCAACTTTTGGCAGTTATTGTGCCACAGCTCGAAGCTCTGAAAAAAGAGGGGGAACAAGGACAGAAAAAAATCAACAATTATACCCGATGGGCGACTGTTCCTCTCGCTTTTGCGCAGAGTTACGGAATGATCATTCTTCTTAACACTCTTATAGGTGGCGGAGGAAAGATTATGGATGTGAGCAACTTTTGGGGAGCAGTGCTTCCTGCCATGCTTTTCATCACCGCAGGAACTCTTTTCCTTATGTGGCTCGGAGAGGTTATCAATGAATCAGGAATTGGAAATGGAGCATCCATGATAATATTTGCAGGAGTCCTCGCAGGAACCCCTTCTCATATCATGCAATATATCTCTGTTGGAAATTATCCACTTCTGCTTATCCTTACGATTATGACCCTCGTGGTCATTTACATCATCATCAAGTTTACGGAAGGGTTTCGAAAGATTCCTCTCATCTACACTCGAACGGGACGCGACGAGAAATCATACTTCCCTATACGAGTGAATCAAGCGGGAATGATACCCATAATCTTCGCAGTTTCTATCGTAACATTTCCGGCTCTTATCGGACAAGTTCTCGCTAACAAGGGGTCTGGCAGTTCCGCTCAAATCGGACAATTCCTCCTCGAATATTTTTCTATGAACAATCCGAGTTGGCTCTATATTACCGTATATTTCCTTCTCGTTCTCGGCTTCTCATTTTTCTATGTCTCCATAGTATTTAATACGGAAGAAGTTGCTGAAAGCATTCAGAAACGGGGTGGATATATTCCATGAGTTCGTCCGGGACGAGAAACTGCGGAATATCTTGAAAAAACTTCGCTTCATCTCAATCTTTACGGAGGATCATTTCTTGCCTTTATTGCAGTCTTCCCATATCTTATGTCGAAACTGAACGAAGTCGTTCAAATTATCGATACTTCTGGTTCTGGAGGGCAAATCGATTTCCTTATATCAGGAGCGGGACTCATCATCGTTGTTGGGGTTATTCTCGAACTCATCCGCCGAGTGGATACGGAGCTCAAGAGCTATGATTACAAGAAATTCTTCTAGGGAAATATGAAATAACTTCAATCTTTGTACTCAAACTTTACAATCCTCGTTCTCCGTACAAGTCGTACGGTTCTCTTCGGTTCGCAGTTTTCATACAAATATTATCGTTCTTTCATATTTCCATAAGTATGATGGAGAGAATCCGACTTCATCTGCAGGTCGGTTTTTTCTTTTATTTCGTCATCCTCGCGAAGGCGGGGATCCAATCAATTAGTCCTTTTCCTTTTTCTATGAAAGCCTTTGTATTCGATACCGAAACTACAGGACTCACCGTTCGAACAGGAACTCTCGACGAGCAACCGTATATCGTGCAGTTCGCGGGAATCCTCGGAGAAGTGGATAGCGTGAATGGTTTCACGGAACTCTCCCGTATAGATATCATGGTGAAACCGCGCATCGCCATCCCTTTTGCTGCATCGCAAGTTCATGGTATCTATGATCGTGATATCGAAAACGCCCCGTATGTCGAAGAAGTGATGGATCAGATTCTCCGGTATTTGAATACGACCGATATCGTCGTCGGACACAATATAGAGTACGATGAGGAAGTGATCCGTTCCGAACTTAAACGACTTGGTCGAGACGGGGACTATCAACCCATCAAGCGAGTGTGTACTATGCGAGGATCGACGGATTACTGCAAGCTCCAGGGACGAGGTTTTTCGTTTAAACCGCCGAAGCTCTCAGAGCTCTACAAACACCTCTTCGGAGAATGGTTCGAAGGAGCCCACAATGCGATGGTCGATGTAGAAGCAACCACCCGAGCATTCGGCGAGCTCGTGAAGCGCGGAGCGATTGAGCTCGAAGAGACGAAAGTGATGCGATTATTTTAAAAACCAACAATCTTTATGGCATACGAATTTTACTCCATCCTCGAAGTTTCGCGCGATGTCAGTGCCGAGGAGCTCAAGCGTGCGTATCGCAAGAAGGCGATGGAAGTTCACCCTGATCGACACGGAGGCGATAAGGAAAAGGAAACTCTTTTCAAAGAGGTGAATGAAGCCTACGCAACCCTCAGTGACCCACAGAAACGAGCGCACTATGACCGATTCGGGACGACCGATATGGGTGGTGGTTTTAGTGGTGGACAGGGCGGATTCCATACAGATATGGACTTTTCGGATATCTTCGAGTCTTTTTTCGGCGGAGGATTCCAATGAGGTGGAACGAGACGGAAGTCAGGAGGCGTGGAAGGGGAAGATATCGAAACCCGGGTGAAACTCGACTTCGCGGAAGCTCTTTCTGGGCTCAAGAAAACTATATCGTACAGTCGAAAAGTCGTATGTACGGAATGTAGCGGAACGGGTGCCAAGAAAGGGACGGAACCGAAAGAATGTTCCCAATGTCATGGAGCCGGACAGGTTCGCAGACGAACGCAGACCATTTTCGGGGTTATGGAGCAGACGGGAATCTGTGACAAGTGTCGTGGAACCGGGAAAATTATCACCGACAAATGCACGAAGTGTCATGGGGAACGGAGGGAGGTCATTAAAACCGAGAAAGAGATCGATATTCCCGCAGGAATCGATGACGGGATGACGATCAAGGTTCGCGGAGAAGGAAATGATGGAATCGGGTCTAGTACTGGGGATCTCTATATCAGTTTCAGTATCCCCGATAGCATCGATGGACTTACGAGAGAGGACACAAATCTCTATTACACGGTCGAAATCGATCCCGTGGAAGCGGTTCTTGGAGTCAAAAAAACCCTCAAACTTCCGGTTCTCGGAGAGAGAATCCTCGAAATCAAAGCAGGAACCCAGCACGGAGAAATTTTGAAATTCAAAGGAGACGGGGTGAAACATATCTCCAAGGATCAGAAAGGAGATTTGTTCATCACAATCCACATCAAGACTCCGACCCATCTGACCAAGAAGGAACGAGAACTGTATCACGAAATCGCCCATGAAAAGAAAATCGAGGTTGCGGATGGAGGAATTTTGAGTAAAATCTTCTAAGAATTCTTTTTATCATTCCCTCCTTCGAGGGAATCTACCATATATTCCATAGGAAAATGATAATAAGAGCTTCGTCTTAAAATTTTAAAATACAAGGAAGATTCTCCCGTAGGTAGTCCTTTAGGGCCCGTCTTCACGGGAATGATAATTAATTTTTCATTTCATATTTTTATGGCTACCTACAACGACCTCGTAAACATTCCCACTTTTGAAAAAAGAAAAGAAGAATTCTCCCAAGAGCGCGGAGAAGTGACTTTCTACTGTCGTGATTGCCAGAAAAATGTCGAAGCGATACGCCTGAATCCTGACAAATACCTCTACGAGTGCCCCATTTGTAAAGGGAAACGTATCTCCATAGGAACGGAGGGTTCAGTAAAAGAGGTGTACAGCCGAAAAAGATAGGATTTCCATTTGCTTTTTCTCCCCTTTTCTCTATAATCACCGCGATTTTAACCGTTTTTTTGACTCATGTCCCAAATCGAAATATCCGCTACAACTGCCGAAGTCCACACAGGACCGCATATTCCGACTCTCAAAGGAGAGCCGGTTTTCGGTTTTGTTACGACGACGCTTTTTTCGATGTGGGTATTTATGGCAGTGCTTTTCA
>DNKW01000033.1:0-3136 GCA_003488655.1 Candidatus Altimarinota bacterium
ACCCCCTTCATCTTCTCGGCGGCGATTTCCTGTGATTTTTTGAGACCTTTATTGATCGCTTCAAGTGCTGCCTTTTCGAGACGAGCTTTGTCTCAGAGAAGTATTTCGTCCTCGATCTCCACCTTTACCGCTTTCATCTGACCGTCTATGGTTACGACGAACCCGTCGGATTCTGCCTCTATATGGATATTGGAGAGTTCATTTTGAATCTTGGATGCTTCCTGTTGGAGTTTCATCAGATCTTTTGCTTTATTGTAGTCCATATTTTTGGTTGATTATAAGTAAAACAAGGGCAAGTATAAAAAGAAGTCTTTTTTTTGCAAATATTTTTATAATATGCTAAACTATTTTTGTTATCCGAAAAAACGGATTTTATTCTTAATTTTTCTTCTTATGTGATTTTTTGATAATGTTCTCGAAGAGGCACCTGTCACAGACCTTGTTTCTTCTCCTGTAACAAAAAATGCCGATCAAGATGGATCTTTTCTTATCATCGATGACAGTGTTACCGTAAACAATATTCCCGATACTGCGGTACAGCTTTTTGATGTAACTCCGGCAGAAGTGAGTTCCTCAGAAGTGGGTTTTGTACCGGAGACTTCGTTTTTTTCCGAACCAGTTTCATCGGTAGTGGAAAATTCTGAGACGACTCCAGAGCCAGAGATATCATCTTCTCAAGAAATCGCATTCTTTGACGAATCAGTAGCGGATAATATTGAAGCAACTATTGTTCTTGAAGAAAAAACAGAGACAAATAATCTTGTATCATTTATGGAAGAGCCCATTGTAGAGGCTTCCAAAGAAACTCCCGAGGTATCCGTAATGGAAGAAGTTATTGAATCTGTTCAACAGAAAGATACTTCCACTCTCAAGAAGATCGACTTCAGTTCCTATCTTACCGAAAAAAAAGCGGAACTGGAACAGTTTATCGCAAATAATATGCAAATTGCTGAAGTAAAAGATACGGAAATCGTTACATACAACACACAGATTGCCGAAGCGAAGGAGATGGAAAAACAAGCAATCGAAACGGCAAAGAAAATTGCGAAACGAGCGATCGATGCAGCAAAAGAATCTGCAAAACAGGCACTCGAAGAAAGAAAAAACATTGAGCTTGAAAACGACCGTATCAAAGAGATAATGGGGCGTCTCTCTATTCAGGCATAAATAAATTGAATAAGCTTGATTCACTTCGATTATTCGATATAATCATCCCATCTAAAAATTAATCACCTACTATGAGCACTTCGACACAAGTACCGGAAATTGAAGCTATTCTTGCTTATGCCATCAAAACAAAAGCATCGGATATTCATCTCTCGGAAGGGGATTATATCGGGTTTCGTGTGCATGGAGAAATTGGGAAGATGTCTCAGGGAGGGGAGCAGGCAAAGGTTTCAAAAGAAATGATGCACAAACTTACTCTCGAACTTCTTCACGGAGATGAGAAAAAATTCAAAGATTTTCTTGAGAAGCATGACATGGATTTTGCGTATGTTTCATCGGATGGAACACCGTTTCGTGTGAATGGGTTTTTCAAACTTGGACGCATAGGATTCGTCCTTCGTCGTATCGAACGGGATGCCAAAAAGATGGAAGATCTGGGACTTCCATCCGGAGTTTCGAAAATCCTTACCGCAAAGCAGGGGCTTTTTCTTATAACCGGGCCAACTGGATCAGGTAAATCCACCACGATGGTTTCCATTATTGACCGTATCAATGAAGAACGACAGGAACATATTATCACCATCGAAGATCCGGTGGAATTTATCTTCACCGATAAGAAATCCATATTCTCGCAACGAGAGGTGGGACGAGATACGGATTCTTTTGTTTCGGCCATTCGTGCAGCCATGCGAGAAGATCCGGATATCGTTATGGTAGGGGAGATGCGAGACAAGGAAACGGTTGAGGCTGCCATGAATCTCGCGGAAACAGGACACTTAGTGTTCTCCACACTTCATACTTCCGGATCGGTTCAGACCATTAATCGTCTTATTCAGTTTTTCAATCCGGATATTCAGAATCAGGTTCGGGTTCGTCTCGCAGATTCACTTCTCGGGGTTCTCTCTCAGAGACTTATTCCAAAAGCCAGTGAACCGGGACGAGTAGGTATTCATGAACTCATGTTCATAACTCCTGCGATTAAGAATCTGATAAAATCCGGAGATTTTGTTCAGATCAATAATAATATCGAGCTTGGATCGCAAGAAGGCATGATATCCATGAAAAATTCCGCCGACCGGCTTCGCGATCAGTGAGTGGCAAGGGAAGAGGATTATATAGGATTTTTCACGAACGATGATTAGGGGATTTTATCTCTCCAGATTTCCATAATGGAAATCTGGAGATTTTTTTTTGACCTTCTGTCTTTTTTCCATACACTGAAGAGCAGTTCTATCCATCATTTTTCTATGAAAAAAACTCAAATATATATTCTCTACATTCTTCTCTCTTTAGGAATTATTTTAAATCTTGCACCTCTTTCGTTTGCGGGGGTTCAGAATATACCGGGAGAAGGGGATCTCCGATCCGTTTCCGCTGGACCTATCTCCTGAGGAGATAGTCTTGATAAGCTTCAAACAGGAGGACTTAAGATTCTTCATAGTGTAAAAGTGGTTATTAGTTTTCTCGCCGTAATTTTTATCGTTTATGCCGGGACTATGATGGTGGTTGCCATGGGTGATGAAAAAGTTATCAGTACCCAAAAACGACAACTTATGTACTCACTCATCGCATTTCTTTTTGTAAATATCCCCGGTGAAATCTATACTCTTTTTGCACGGAAACAGGTATCGAGTGTCACCCAGAATCTTTCTGGAAGCTATACGGATAGCGTTACGAGTGGATCAAATATCTTTATCAATTTCTTTGAATGGAACTCCACAGTGGAGAACGGAGTTCTTTCTTTTTTCCGAGTCGGTATCATCGGTGCTGCCGTGTTTATGTTCACTCTCGCCGCTTTTAAACTCATTACTTCCGGCGGTTCGGAGGAAAAGATAAAAGAAGCGAAGGGGCGAATCCTCTATGGGACACTCTGACTCATATTTCTCGGAGTTATCCAGTGATGGATACAAGTTGCATACAGCGGAGATATCGGACGGGGACAGGGGATTTTCGCCCAACTTTCGAACCT
>DNKW01000033.1:3285-3742 GCA_003488655.1 Candidatus Altimarinota bacterium
TATTACATCACCTCTGCGGGTGATGAGGAGAAAGCCAAGAAAGGGAAGGCAATCGTGATCAATACCTTCATTGCCGTCATTATACTCCTTGCCAGCTATGCGTTCTTGAAGGACTTGGCAGATTTTAGATTATAAAATAATATCTTTAAATTAAATAGTCTATGAAAAGAATTATCATACTCTCATTTCTTGTATTTTCGAGTTTTGTAACTTCAGAAAACGTTTTTGCTGAAGTATATACTGGAGCGGGTGAGTCTCTCATGATTGACTGAAATACAACTCCACCAAATAATACTTCGAATACTTCAAGTTCTCCTTCTGCCAGATGAGGTAGTAGCTGAGGATCAACCACCGTCACCGTTACGGAAAAAATTCCCGGTATGGTCTGTGAGGGTGCTGATAACCAACCCATAGAAACACGAAAATATATTTGTACGATACAGCCCGGTTTTGGGAG
>DNKW01000028.1 GCA_003488655.1 Candidatus Altimarinota bacterium
GGCGAGATACGAAGTCTTCCGAGGCCATCCGTTTCGGGCGAACTCATTCGTTAAAACTACGAATAACAGACATTTTATCCATGCTCATTTAGTTACGTTCTTGTATGAATATCTCTCATAGCACCGCTACCGGCTTCCTTGCCGGAGCGTTCTTATCCATCGGAGTCAGCACCGCTCGGGCATCGGATCCTGTAATTGAAATCCTGGATACGAGAAACAAAACCATCGATCGAGTCCAGAAAATCTGCACTTCCTTCCCCGATCAAAATGAGTGCTATACTTTGGAACTTCGATCGCTTTTTATGAATCTCACGAAAAATGACCCCGCGGCCTATGTGCCCTCAGATGAAGAACTGAAGTATTACCAACAAGATATGGACAAACAGCTCTCGGAAAATTGCCAATCCTCCAAGGGGTGCGATCTTACAAGAACACAAATCCTTCTATATTCAGATGTCTCAAAAAACGGACAAAATCTTTCCATTTGGCTCTTGGAAGAAATCAAAGGGAGCGAGCGAAAGTATAGCTTCATCGGAGCTTCGAAAATATCGAGTGGTTACCCGGATCCAAAACCCAGAAAACCCGCAAATGAAACCAAATTTGCCACGGGAACAGGAGTTTACACCACTAATCCGAATATTACCGGTGCTATTGGATATCGGGCGGAAGGAACCAAGAATAAAAATGGGATTCGGGGATTCTGAGAAAGAGGAAATCGCGTCTATGATGTAGGCCCCATGAGAACTAAACGGGCTTGGAATGGGGAAAATATGGAGATTCGATTTATGATTCATTCAACCGATCCTATGCTCGAGACAAAGTTCTGATCTCAGGCCTCTCAGGGGTGTCTGCGAATCCCAAAAACCATCAATCGGTTTATGGAATACTCTTGAGCTCTTGATGCCGGATACGATTCCGCAATAGAACGCTCCAAGGGGGCAATCCGTGTTAACGCTCTAGGACTTCTTTGACGAAATCCCAGATTCAGTCCAATTTCCGGAAGTCTGCTCGTTATCGGAAATAGCGATACTACCACTACTATTCCTTCCTCTCTGCAACTTTCTGCGAATAATAAGTAAAGCTGACTATATCAGTATTATTTTCATTGAGCAAAACCTCTATCATGAATCTCTTTTATCCTCCCACTTCCTCTCCCAAAACTTTCTTCACCACCCCTACGATATGGGTTTCGTCAAAAGGAGTGAGTTCGAGATCCTTGTGTTCTTTGTTGAGCGAGAGGAGAAACCGCTGTTCTCCGACCGCCTTGATGCGCTTAATCTTGGGTTGCTGGTTCTGAACGACGAGAACCATATCCTCTGCCTGGTAACCGGACTGGATCTTGATGAGTACAAGATCTCCCGAATGGATGAAGGGCTCCATGGAATCCCCTTTCGCCTTGGTGATAAAATAGTTCGCGATGTCATAGGCGTCGATATATTCAGGCGGAACAGGAATCTGCTTGCGCGGGTATTCATCCTCGAGAATTGTCTTCCCCGCATGACCGCATTGAGCAAATCCGAAGAATGGAATAGAGAGCTGATTCCCTTCCTCGTAGTGTTTGAGAACCCGATACATCCCAGAAGATGCTCGAGTGAGATACCCGGCATTCTCGAGCTGATTGATCTTGTTTTGCACCTTCTGTGGGTGGTCGATGCCGACACTGTCTCCTATATCCATAAGCGTATACGCTTCATCCTGTCCGAATTCAAGAAAAGCAAGAATCTTTTTCTGTTGGGAATCGAGACGTTTCATACGAGAAAAAATGAAAGGATAAATAATTTTGAAATATATTTTTTCGAACGAACCGAGGACTGTTCGAGCCATCACTAAGAGGCGAGTTCCACAGGAAGGGAGAAATATATATTTCAAAATTCACAAGTCTTACATGGAACATTATATACAAAATATTTCTCTTTGCAAAAGATTTTTCATAGTTTTACAAAAATATGTATTTTTTGGAAAAACAGAAACCACTGGTATATGAAGTATATAGTAAGTGAAATAACTTGATAAATTCAGAAAGGAAGTATAATACAAACATATTTTATCCTCTCATAAATACTTTTATGCAAAAAATACTCACAGTGATCCTATTGCTCATGGTATCAATGCTTCTTTCGTCTTCGCCGATGTATGCTCAGAATCTGACCAAAAATGATCAACTTTTCCGGGAGGATATACGATACCGGCTTGATGCGAGATTACAGACACAGATAATGACCGTTATAAATCAGTACAAAGCAAAAATTGCAAAAATAGATAAGTCCGAGGCTGACAAGCTCACAGAGAGTATTATCTGAAAAGTGGAAGATATCCTCTATAAAATGCGAGCCGCTCAGCCTCTCGACAAAAATCTTGAAAAAAAAGCGGATAACAAATATCTCGCGTATATGCTTATCAAGTTTGAGCTCATGCTTTTGAAATAATTCTATCTTTTCATTTTTCTTTTTATGAAGACATCGATAGCGAAAGAGTCCGTTGTAGAAGGAGAAATCCCCTCTAATTCACTCAGAGTTTTTAGTCAGAAAGTCCTTATGCTTCTTGCTTTTATTGGTGGTATCTACATTCTCTCGCTTCTGAACTCTATCCTCATTATCCTCTTTCTGTCCGGATTTTTGACGATTCTTTTTTCGTCCTTTTTGGACAGCATGAATAAAAAAAATATTCCTGATTGGCTCGGAATTATTTTTATATTTCTGGGAGTTCTCCTCTTTTTCTTCATCGTCCTTTTCGCTATCATTCCGATATTCGTACAACAGATAACACTTTTATTTTCCTATATCAGCAGTTCCTTCAATACGCTGGAAACACTCTATAAATGAGGGGGTATTGATGCGCTTTGATTCCCCTCGTTTCTGAAATCATATATAGGAAACGTGGATTTCGGTACGCTTTTCGAATGGATACAGAGTAATGTTTCATCTTTCTCGGGAGTCGCAACATCACTCTCAACAAACCTCCTTCGGGGATCATCCTCTCTCATCTCCACGCTTTCTGGCGGGATTTTTCAATTGATTATGATTGGAATATTCACGTTTTTTATGAGCCTGGAGCGTCACTCGATCAAGAAGTTTCTGTATCAGGTATTTCCAAAAAACATAAGTATATACCTCCTCTCTCGTGAAGATTCTTTCTTGCGGGTTCTCGGAGCTTGGCTCAAAGGACAGCTTATTTTATCGTTCTCCATTTTTGCGCTCACCCTCCTCTGACTCTGGGCTCTTCGATTTTTTGGGATACAGATAGATTCTATTTTCACTCTTGCTCTCATTGCCGGACTCATGGAATTCATCCCATATATCGGGCCGTTCTTGGCTCTCCTCCCGGCACTTGCCATCGTAGCTGGCATGGGGCTTATTCCCATAGTATCTATCCTCGTCCTCTATATTTTTATCCAGCAAGCGGAAAATAATATCCTTGTTCCGTTGGTGATGAGTAAGGCACTCGATCTCTCCCCGTTTTTCATACTTCTCATGATGACGATTATGGCGAGTCTCTTCGGTATTATGGGAATCCTTCTTGCCATTCCATTCACTGCGATTCTCCAGATTGTTGTGAGAGATGCTCTTGCCTGGAAAAACGGAGAAGAGAAATGAGACAATGAGCCGAAAAATACAAAAAAAATACAAAAATAATTATCTTTTTTCCTATGATTCGTATCGGTTTTTTCTGAACTCCCCATCTTGCTGCAAGAGTCTTGCAAGATTTTCTGGAATCCTCAAAATTTGAAGTACTCTTTGTCGTTACAGGTGAGGATAAGCCGGTTTGACGCCATCAGATCCTGACTATGAATCCTGTGAAAAAACTCGCTCTTGAGAAGAGTATCCCCATTCTCCAGCCCGCACGCATCCGAGGGAATGCGGAATTTCTCGAAGAAATACGATCCTATGAAGCAGATTATTTCATCGTGGTCGCTTATGGGAAAATCCTTCCGGTGGAACTTCTCGAAATTCCAAAAAAATACCCTATAAACATCCATGGATCTATCTTGCCAAAATACCGTGGAGCCTCCCCTATTCAGACAGCTCTCATCAATGGAGAAAAAGAAACGGGGGTTACTATTATGGTGATGAACGAGAAAATGGACGAATGAGACATCATCGATGTGAAAAAAATCGAGATAGAAACAAGTGAGACGACAGAAACTCTTTTCCAAAAATTTGAGGACGTATCAGGGGATTTCGCCATGGAGACGATCCAGAAACTCGACAAAGGAGAGCTTGTTCCGAAAGCACAAGATGAAAATACAGCAACCTATTGCAAGAAAATCACCAAAGAGGAAGGACTCCTTGATTTCTCGAAAAGCGCAAAAGAGCTCTACTATCTCTATCAGGGACTCACTCCTTGGCCGGGAGTATATGCTTTTTACAAAGGAAAGAAGTTGATTATAGAACAATGTTTTTATGAAGAAGATGCAGAATGCGAATGAGCTATCGGAACCATTGTACAAAAAGGAAGCGAGATATGAATCATTTGCGGGAAATGACTCTTGACTTTATCGCAAGTAAAATTAGAATGAAAAAAATCTCAGTCCATAAGGGAATTTCTGAACGGACATCGGGATTTTATCGGAAGTATTTTATACAATCATTCTTAGTTTTTTATGCATAAGCACTTAATTACCGGGGAAACACTCATCGAACGATCAAAAAGACTCGGAGCGACAGATGCCGAATTCATCATGGTTCCATGAAAGAATAAGGAATCCCAGAGTGTAACTGGCGCTCATAACGAGCTTATTTTTGAAGGGAAAATCCTCTCGTCTGCTGAGATGGAAGCACGAAGATTTGCCGAAATGTCTGAAGCTATTATGGCTGCTACAAATCGGGCATTTGATGAAGGTCGTATGTTTAAATAATCTAAAAAATCTATGTTTAATATTGCACTCAACACTTTCCGGGAACTCGCCCGAAACAAGATCCTCTATATGATCGTATTTTTCGGAATCGCCCTTATCGGATTTTCGCTCGTACTCGCATCGCTCTCGCTCGGACAGTCCGATAAAATCGTAGTGGATTTCGGACTTGCTATGGTGGAGATATTCGGAATTATCTCCGTGATATTCATCGGAAGTCAGCTCCTTTTTCGGGAGATCGAGGGAAAAACCGTTTATTTGATCCTCTCCAAACCGGTTGCTCGGAGAGATTTTATTCTCGGGAAGTTTCTCGGCTTCGCTGCCATTCTTTTCTTCATCATCTTCATACAATCCATCATATCGATGGTAGTGTTTTTGATTGCAAATACCCCTCTTTCTATGCTTCTTTTCGCATCAATCGGGTTTATTTATATTAAACTCCTTCTCCTCTTCGCCATCATACTCTTTTTCTCAACCTTCATCTCTCCACTCCTCTCGATTCTGCTTGTTATGGGAGTCTATATCATCAGTCATTCCATCACCACTATGACCGATATGGCAATTCGCTCTGGAAATCAAATACTTTTCTATTTCAGCAAGATATTGATGGTGGTGTTTCCAAATTTTGAAGCTCTCAATATCAAGTCTCTCATCGGAACCACACTCGTGCTTAATCCTTCGTTTTTTGCGATAAATATTGTGCATGCATTGCTCTATCTTGCAGTTATACTTACTTTTGCAGTGCTTATCTTTAACCGCAAAACCTTTGAAAACTAACTATCCGGAGGAATATACACGGTGATGGGTAGAGTTCTATTATCAGAAATTTAGAGTCAATGAACATGTCCTTATTCCTCGATTCGAGACGGAGGATCTTGTCCGAGAAGCAATCAAAACAGCAAAAAGTGCTTCGTTTGATATATTGATAGATATCGGAACTGGTTCCGGAATCATCCCTCTCTCCATTCTTTCTGCAGTCAATATTCCGCAAGTATTTGCAGTGGATTTGAGTCCTGAAGCCTTGGAAGTGGCGGAGGAAAATGCTCGAAATCAGGGGAAATATATCACTTTTATGGAATCAGATCTGCTCGGAAGTTTCCTTGAGAAAGACATACAAATAAATGGAACTCCTATTTTAATAGTCACCAATCTCCCCTATATCAGAGATGGAGACTGGGAAAATATGAGCAGAGATACAGAGTACGAGCCAGAAATAGCCTTTTTTGGCGGAAAAGAGACTGGATTCGAGCTCTACGAAAAACTCTTTGCTCAAATTCCTCCATTTCTTGAGAAATATACTCCGAGATCTCTCACTCTCCTCGCCGAGATGGGAGATGACCAAGAAGCGATTGCTAAAAAAATACTCGAATCATACGGATGGGAATTCTCGTTCTTTACTGATTGCTTTGGAATACGAAGATTTATGAAAATACAGATTATATAATCACTCTTTTATGCATCTCAACCTCACTCCACACATCTCCAGTCCCACCATAATATCATCCCTCGCCTGGAATGCAGTTCGCGATAGTCTGGAGAAATCGGGAAAGAAAGAACTCGTCAACTATATAGAATCGGTGAAAGTGACCGACACCCGTATCACGATAAAAACCGGGAAACCTATCGTGAATATGGAGCTCTCCAACTACAAAGAAGCCATCAAGGGACGCATCGAAGAGGGTTTTCAAATGTTTGGAATTGTGAAGACAGAGAGGAAAATAGTGTTTATTTAAGGTGTTCTCGCTAATCTATAATGCCATGTTCCTGAAAAAAACACTTCTCATCTTTCTGTTTCCAATTCTTCTCCTCTCTTCCTGCTCCAGCGAATATTGGCAGTTTCATGAAAAGAAACAAGCAAGAGAACAGGAGAAACAGAAAACAATACAATCCCTTCAGGATTTCTCGATAGAACAGATAGAGACTCATGATGTGGAAATCCTTGCCACACCCGATAAAAAGGTGCTCGATAGAATCGTTTCCATGGTGGATCAATCAAAAAATCAGATTTTTATAGAAGTATACATATTCACCGAGAAATGAATACTTGAATCTCTCAAAAATGCAAAAAAACGATGAGTGGACGTACGGGTGGTTCTCGAAAAAAATGTTTTTGGTGCGCCCAGTATCAATAGTAAGACTTTCAAATCGTTGCAATGAGCGGGAATATCCATCACCTATGACAATTCCAAACTCTACAATTTCGTCCACACGAAGCTTCTCATTATTGACGACGTCTACATAATCACAACTGGGAATTTGAGCTACTCGAGCTTCACCACGAATCGTGAGTTCTTTGTTATCGGGAAAAATCCGGCAGATGTACAGACGCTAAAAAATATCTTTCTCGCAGATTTCACCTGACAGGAAATATCGGAAAGTACGACCAATCTTGTTATCTCACCGGTTAACAGCAGAAAAAAAATAGAAACTCTACTTAAGAGCGCGAAAAAAGACATATTCCTCTATGCCGAAAATTTTTGAGACAATAGTATCCTGAGTATCCTCTCACAAAAAGTGGCAAGCGGCATCCCAGTAACCATCTGTATGGCAGATCCTTCAAAAGTGAAATCCAATACCGAAGTGATAGCGCTCCTCAAAGGGAAAAGAATCGACGTACGAACTTCCAAAAAACCGGTCATCCACGCAAAAGCAGCACTCGTGGACAGTGAACATGGCTATATCGGAAGCGAAAACTATAGTGCTAATTCTCTCGATGAGAATCGAGAAATCGGCACGCTTATAAAAGCCTCTCCTGAATTCACGGAAATGTTTCGCTCCGTTTTCGAATCGGATTGTCCAAATGGAGAGATATATAAATAAATGCACCTTGAAAAAAATGAAAAATTCATATAATACAGATATTCTATTTTCCACATCAGCTTCATGGACATTTTCTTTTCCAATGTTTTCGCGAAATATGAGATTGCCTTTCTTGGCGTTAATCTCCTCTATATAGCCTTTCATATACTTCATAGCTTCTTTCATTCATACCTCAGATTGCAAACTTTTCTCGGAAAGAAAAAAACGGCTGAGCGTATTATAGAGGAACAGAAAGAAAAGGTTCTGGAAGAAGAAACAGAATCTATGGAAAATAAAGAAACTCCCCTTGAAGAAGCGGAACTATTAAAGCCCGTCCTTTCGGGGGATGAAAAACAATATCTTGCCGAACTCATAAAAACCATAAAAACCCGTATCGCCCGTGGGGAGTTCAGTGAAGCACGAGCCCGTATCATCGAGGGGCTTTCCATAGAAAAGTTCAACAAAGATCTGAATTGCCTACTCGCTTCCCTCTATGAAAAAGATCGAGATTACAAAAAAGCAGAACTCATTTATAAGGACCTTATTCTCATGAATGACACGGATCCGGAACTCTATCTGAAGCTCGGATTCGCACTCTCCATACAAGGAAAGTACGAGATAGCCTATGAAATCTATAAGAGACTTCTCTCTCTCGATGAACACAACACCGAAACGGTTGATATGCTTGCCAATCTCGGACACCAGCTCGGGTATCACGGAGAATCCAATGAATATGCGTACATATTCCTGAAGAAAAATCCTCACAATACGGACATTCTCTATCTTACTGCTATAAATCACATCAATCTCGAGGAACGAATTTCCGCCCTTGGAAGCCTGAAAAAGATTCGAACCATTGATCCTTATAATGGGAAAATCCAGGAACTTATTAAAAAAATAGAACTGGAATTGGAGCTGGAAAATAATTTTAAAATTGAGGAATAATTCCTATCTTATGATACAAGATAAAGAATATTTGTCATTCCGACCGAAGTGGAGGAATCCCTTTAAATCGGTATATTGGCACTAAAATTTCAAAAAACATCAAGGGTTGAGAATTAGGCCTAGAAAGATCTGTCTCAAGAGTGGTAGTTAAAAGGGATTCCTCGATTACACTCGGAATGACAAACAATCACATTTGTTTTAAAAATTTACACCACGGACATATTAGGCTAATCTAACCAATAAATATTTTATGAAAATTCCTCCACACTCCATAGAAGCGGAACGATGAGTTCTCTGATCTATCCTTCTCGACAAAGAAGGGATGTTTCAGGTATCTCCCCTTCTCATAGAAGCAGATTTTTACGATCCGAATAACGGTCTCATTTATGGGGCTATGATGGATCTTTTTACACGTAATAAACCCATCGATATTCTCACGATTCGCGAACATCTGGATGATCGGCAGAATCTTGAAAAGATTGGGGGAAATACCTATCTTATCGA
>DNKW01000023.1 GCA_003488655.1 Candidatus Altimarinota bacterium
GCGGTTCCCGGAGTGGGATTCGGTATGGGAGCGGAACGCCTCATAGAAACTATTATGGACAATGGTATAAAACTGAAGAATAAAGATAAAACGCATATATACTTTATACAGCTCGGAGAAGAGGCAACAAAACTCGTGCTCCCTCTCGATATGGAGGCACGTACGCGAGGACTCAATTCTCTTATCTCTCTTGGTACTCCGTCTCTCAAAGTTCAGATGAAGAAAGCGAATCGTCTCGGTGCTCAGTACGTTGCCATTATCGGTATTATGGAAGCGAAGAAAGGGGTTTGTCAGCTCAAAGATATGGTGAACGGAACTCAGGAGGAAATCCCTCTTGGAAAACTTCTCGATCATCTTATGGTGAAAATCGATGTAAAATCCCTCGATTTCTATTCTCCGCTCAAAGACTTTATCATCGAGGAGAAAAAAGAGATTCTTCCCCAAGAATAGCCGAAAATAGACTCTTTTAAGAACCTCTCGGAACAGAGGTTTTTAATTTGAATAAAAACATATCTAAAAAGATTTGACATATTATCATTTATTTTTATACTCAAAAGTATTGACATTATAAAAAAATAGTATTAAGTAATCTTCTTCTATGTCCCCGCTCGTTCTTTCTCCAAGAAATAAAGACCATTTTAACCAAAATGTTACGGCATCTTCCCGGATTGTTTTTTGCGTAAACAAATTCTCCCGACTGGTTTCTCTGGCACTTGGAATCACGGTAGCTGCCAATAGTTATGCGAGCTCCATTCCCAGTACTCCAGAATTACCCACTCATAAGCACGCGGTTCCGAGTTTAAAAAATTCCTCTTCCGGAAATATTTCATATAGCGGAGATATAAAAACATCGCTTCCTCCGAGAACTCCTGTCATCCAAGAATCGAAAACCGATCAGGCAGAGTCAGTTTCCGTACAACCGAAACTCCGTATGGCAAAAGCAAAAAAGGGAGATTCCGTGGGATCTTTTATGTATGATAATTTCGGAACGATCCATGGATGGGAGGGGAGGCTTGTGAATAACAGAACGGGAGAGATGGTTGTTAATCCTAATACGGGCCTTATCGCAGGGCAGATATACGTTCTTGCATGAGATCTGGAACAAGCAATCACTATCGCAAGTATCTTTAAAACGCAATTCGCGAAAAAGATGGCAACTTCAAAAACTCCGGAAAAAGAAACGATGGCAACTCTAAAAACTCCAGAAAAACCATATAATAAATTTGCAGCTTCGGAACAGGATTTTCGTTCCATCGCTCAAAACGTAGGACTTCCCGAATCACAATTCTCAAAAGTTATAACTCTTTTTGCCACTTTTGGTCATCATGAAAGTGCCTCCCAGTATAATGCTCAAGGGTCAAAGATTACGAATAAAAAATCGGTACACTTTGGTACAAAAGCAGAATGAAGATGGCAATTAATGCCGTATAATAAAACCAAGTGGTCTCAGCAATATTTCGGTAAAGTATTGTCATTTGAACATCCAGAAAATCAGGAAAAAATTGCCTTCTCAAAATTTGCCGAATGCTATACTTCTCACTATGCGGCGGGATTAAGTTTTACATCCATCATAAAAGAGTTGTCGGGAGATTGGTATGGTCGCTGAAAAGTTATGCCGGGACAACCAACGACTTCCCAATACAGCAATAAAATCACGTACCTGTATAATCAAATTTCCCCTCATTTTGAACCAAAATTTGGAATGAAGGATGTTTTTGGGAAAACTGCCTCTCTTACCTATAATCCTATTATAGAGGGGGCTTCCGTATCTCACAAAAATATAAAAGGAACAACCCCTTCGGTTAAGGCTGCCTTGAGTAAAGAAAACCCGAAAATTCTTCTCGCAACCGTTTCGGCGAATGATGCACGATTTCATGAAGAAAAACCAAAAATAAGAAAGGTACTTGCTTCCGTAAATGATGTGCGCTCATCCAATGAAAAGAAAATACATGCCATTCTCCAAATAAAATCCCCCGCTGTTTCTTCTCAGTCAATAGCATTCACTCCAGTGGCCAGTGAAACAACACAGGTAGTGCAATCGTTAGTGGAGACGGAATATAGGGAAGAAGTTATGGAGAAAATCCAGAATGATACTACTATAAAGCCAGAGGTTCGTAAGAGTATTCTTGCCAAATTACATAAAACAAACCTTCTCACGCTCTGTAAGAATAATATCGAAAAATATGAAGCAGACAAGATGGCGTGAACAGCCAAAGAGCAAAAAGAAGCCGTAACAATACTCCCGAATCTTTATAAACTTCTCGCTAAGATAGAGGGTGAGATGGAAAACAGAATGGAAGACCACAGGATGATTGCCAGTAATTCAAACACCTATTTGCGTGCCGCATAAATATAAAACCCCCTCCAATTCAAGTATTGAGGGGTTTTTATTTGTATTATTAAATCGGCAGAAAGTCAGAACCGCTATTTTGGAGTATGCAGATATGGTGTTTGTGCCGAGATTGAGGTAGCTTCTGTTTTTTTTTAATTTAACCTAAGTTAAGTTTTGTCCAGATTTCATAGACCATTAATACTATGCAGCGATACTGGTTTTTTCGTTCGTATCGTATTCAGTAGCAGGAATTTGCTGCATCTTGTTTTCAAAAAAGGAAAGAATCGTTTTTCCATTGACATGAGGATATCGGATTATATTGAAGGTACCGATACGGGGATCCGATTGGAGTTTCTCGAATGCTTCGGTGAAAACTCGAGCAAATGTCTTATTTGAAAGCACTTCGGAAACAAGAACTCTCTCTTCCCATAAAATCGGTGTACCGTCCATAATATCCGAAAAAATTGCCGCAGGAATTCGTATTTCCGGACGGGAATTAAACTGTTTCAGTTCTGGTGTTTTAAAAACACCTCGGAGCATATGATCGAAGGATTTTTTCTGGGAAAGTTTTGTCATATAGTCGCCGATTGAAAGTTTCTCCACGGAATAGGTGCACGGACCGTGCTTCTGGACAATATGGGGAAATGTTTCATCTATTGGCACGAGAGCAAAAAAGTCTTTCGTACTGGAAAGCGAGATTTTTTCGGGAGTATCTCATAGAGACATTTTGTTCCAGATAGAGAGATTCTGTTTCTCTCGTTCCATGGTGATGGCGTTTTTGAATGGAATGATAATGGCTGAAAGCTTTTCTTCCTCGGTGACAGTTGTTTTTTTTCGTAAACTCATGGGAATAAAAGAAGAAGTATCATCAGATTTTTCTTCGATCTTCTCATGATTTTCTCTCTGCATTTCAGTATTTTCCGGAAAATACTGGGAGAAATTTCCAAAGAGATGACCAAGGGACTTTTCCGAGAGAGCCGTATCGTTTCCGACGAGGGATTGAATAAGCGGGTGTTGGATTGCGCGGACTTTCGGAGCGCGAAGCGCTTGAACGCGAGCGTGAGAGTCTTTTTCCCCGAGGGAGGCAACCATATGCTCTTTTATCTGCTCGTCCGAAAGAATGGCACGAATGTATTGCACTTCCGTTTCTGTTGGAATAACGCTCCCGATAATAGTTTGTCGAAGCACGAAGATTATATGGGCGATATATCTGAGAATCGGTTCTTTTGGAGGGATGAATCTACTTAAAGTTTCTTGATCATTTTCCTGCATGGCTTTTTGGGCGAATTTTTTCAAAACTCGTGATAGGGTATCAAAAACGAATGTCTCACTGAGAGCAAGTCTCGCAATGCTGAAATTTTCGTCATCTTTTGATAATCCTTTGCGATAGTTTTTATAGAGTTCTTTTTGCTCGGCACTTATTCCCCCATTCAATTTTTCTACACGGATGGATGTCGGCTCTCTTTTTTGTTGAGCCGAAGAATGTGTTCGGACAGTGAAATCAAGGGATTCTGATTTCAAAACTTTGCTTGAAACGACAGAATAAGGGATAACCGGCTTTTGGGTACTCTGATTCGGGACTTTCAGTGTAAATGAAGGCGATGAATCTCCTTTCAATATCGCATCGGTTTTTCAGCTAAAAAAAGACCGAAGGCGTGCGATTTTTTGTTTTCCCATTTCTAAAATATCATCCAAGATATTCGTTTCTCTCTCCTGTATATTTCTTAAGTTTGTCGCACAGCTGGAGACTGTCATTTTTAAGAAAGTAAAGAAATAAATATCCACCGAAACGAACCATTTATACAGGAATTGAGATGCAAGTCAAATTTTTTTATCAAAACAAAACCTTCGGTTCTTTCCGAAGGTTTTGTTTTGATTTTCTTTGATAGTAAACTCTTCAGGAAGTCAGAACTACTACCGGTGATAGTCACTGTCCCGGGAACAGTTGAAAGAGTTC
>DNKW01000047.1:0-161 GCA_003488655.1 Candidatus Altimarinota bacterium
CTCGATGAGCCGACCAATCACCTCGACTACGAGGCGCGTGAGGCACTAGAACAATCGTTACAGAACTATAAAGGAACTATTCTCTTTATCTCCCACGATCGCTATTTCGTCAATAAAATCGCCTCCAAGCTCTGGATTATCGCGAATAACGAACTGACGGT
>DNKW01000047.1:300-13916 GCA_003488655.1 Candidatus Altimarinota bacterium
GCAGCTCTTTTTGACGAGAGTGCTGAACTGAATCTCGTTCTCGAATCGAAACTCGGAAAGAATGAAGCGAAACGGATTGCGGAGAAATTTGGGAGAAAGAAGAGATAATCTTATTCGATGGGATAACTTCCCATTATAGATACATATGTATATGGAGCGTTACTACAGATATTGATATTTCCATTGGTAAATATCATAACCGTACACGGAGTGAGATTGCTGCCACTTGTCCAACAGGTAGCAGGAAGATAATTCATATCCAATGATGGTCTACCTGCAGATGGAAGGGTTGCAACAGTGGAACACCAGTTATTCTGTGAAGTTCCCGTCATAGCTCCTTTGAATTGCAAGAAACTTCCGATTCGGCGATAAGACAAATCATTATTAGGCGTACCGGTTGGTTGAGTCCAACCCACCCCTGCAGTTACATAACCCCAAGCGGTTGAGGTAGTGAATTTGGTAGCAGTTATTCCACCACTGACAGTGAGAGTATCAGAGAGTGTTGATGTTCCAATCCCCACATTACTATTACCATCAATAAACAATGCTGTATTTAAGCTAATTTGATTATCTGCAGAATCTGCATTACGTATTTTAATTGCAAATGAATTATATCCTGTATCTCCAGAACTTATAAGTTCCGTGCTATTATTACCTCTAAAAATTTGAAAATATCTATTATTATAACTATTAAACCAACCATACATTTTTAAGAAATTATCTTGCACTGAGGTTGTTGCACGGAGTGTTAATTTCTTATCTGGAACTGTCCCAATCCCCACATTCCCTCCAGAGAATGAAAGATTCGAAAGATTTGTATCCAATACTCCAAGGGCTACAACCATTTTATTCCATTCATTCGCAGTTAATCCTGAACCACTTCCTACAATTGTCGGTAAGCTCGAGATATAGTTCGAATATCCAATAGTCAGTGCTGTAACTGTTCCGAAGAAGATAAGAGCCGAATAAAAGGATTTCTTCCAGAAAGAAAGAGTTTTCATGCAAAAGAAACATAAGAAATTTAAACTGAGGCTATTATCGCACTTCTTTTGAGTAAATCAAGTTTCGTTTAAAAATCCCCCAAAAGAACTTGTGCTCACGGGGGATTTTTTTTATTCTTCTGTACTTTCCTCTCCTTCTTCCACAATAACTTCCTCTTCCTCTTCACCTTTCTTCATAACCGTTGCGGTCGTGAAGGAGTCTTTCTTGTCCTTGAGTTTGGCAAGTATGACTCCTTGAGTGACTCGGGAAGTCGTTCGGACTCCATTGAGGGGGACTCGAACGGTTTGTCCGGTCTTGGAGATGAGCATGACTTCACCGTCCTTTCGGGATTCTTCACTCAGAAGGCTTACTCCGATGACGTCCCCGGTCTTTTCGGTCATAGCTCCGACCTTGACTCCGGATCCTCCTCGTCCCTGTTCTCGGTATTCCTCTATATTCGTAATCTTCCCCATTCCGTTCTCGGTTACGGTGAAGACATATTTATCGTTTTCACTGACAACGTCCGCTTCAACCACTGAATCATTTTCCGCGATGCGCATTCCACGGACTCCGGCAGCCCCACGTCCCATGACTCGAATGTCTTCTTCCTTAAATTGGATAGCTTTTCCATGCTTGGAAACCATGAGTATATTGTCTTCTCCGTTGGTTACACGTACCCAACCAAGTTCATCACCTTCACGCGGCTTCATGACGATGAGACCGGAAGTCCGGATATTCTTCACATCTTCCATATCGACTCGCTTGATGACAGCCTTCTTGGAGATAAGCGCGAAGTGCTTTCCAGTAACGGCCGCAAGGTCAAGGATGGCGGTGATGTCCTCATCCTTCTGAAGGGAGAGGAGATTGATGATCGGTTGACCCTTGGCAGTTCTCTGAGTTTCTGGAATCTCGTACGCGGGGAGTGAGAATACTCGACCGGTGTTTGTAAAGAACAAGAGATCTGAATGATTGCTCGTGGAGAGAATGATTTTCACCTCATCCTCATCTTTTACCGCAACGTTTACTCCTTTCCCTCCGCGTCGTTGGGTGCGGAAAGAAGAGGATTTTATACGTTTCACATAGGAATTCTTGGAGAGGGTGATCACTACTTCTTCGTTTGGAATCGTATCTTTTGGATTCCATTCTCCGATGGCACCGATCTGAACCTCGGTTCGTCGGGCATCTCCGTATTTATCTTTGATTTCGGTAAATTCATCTCCCATAATAGTGTTCACTCGTTCCGGATTTGCAAGGATATCTTTGAGATCGGCGATGAGAAGAAGTTTTTCTGCGAGTTCGTCTTCGATTTTCTTGCGTTCGAGTCCGGAGAGACGTTGGAGTTGCATCTCAAGAATGGCCTGAGATTGCTTGTCCGAAAGTCCGAATCGAGTCATGAGGTTATCATGCGCCTCTTCTTTGCTGTTGGATTCCTTAATGGTTTTGATAACTGCATCGATATTGTCGAGAGCGATTTTGAGACCTTCAAGGATATGGGCACGAGCCTCGGCAATCATAAGCTCGTAGCGGGTTCGACGTTCGATGACCTCTCTTCGGTGCACGATGAATTCTTCGAGCATCTCGAGGAGGTTGAAGAGTTTCGGCTGGATTCCTCGATCATGAAGCGCGATCATATTGAACGCGAAACTCGTCTGAAGTTGGGTGAGTTTGTAGAGTTGGTTCAATATCTTCTTCGGGAAGGCATCTTTTTTTATTTCGATGACGATTCGTACATCTCCAAGCCCTTTCGATTCATCTCGGATATCCGAGATTCCGATGATGATTTTCTCCTGGATAAGTTCCACCATTTTGTCGATGAAGGATTTTTTGTTGAGTTGGTACGGAACTTCGGTGATGATGATGGCTCTTTTCCCGCTCTTGAGTTCGTCGATACTCGCGCGTCCCCGCATAGTCACCGATCCACGACCGGTTGCATAGGCGTTGAGGATATCTTTTTTATTGTAAATGATACCTCCGGTCGGAAAATCGGGACCTTTGATAAAATCGAGAAGATTTTCGATGGTGATGGTTTCTGAAGCAGGATGATGGAGAATGAAATTGAGCGCATCGATAATCTCCCCGAGATTATGCGGTGGGATATTGGTTGCCATACCTACGGCGATACCTACCGAACCATTGAGAAGCAGATTCGGGATGCGAGTCGGGAGAACGGTCGGTTCCTGTGTCGATGCGTCGTAGTTGTCTCTCCAGTCGACGGTACCCTTATCAATATCGGCGAGCATAAGCTCTCCGAGTTTTGCCATCTTTACTTCGGTATAACGCATGGCAGCGGCATTATCTCCGTCCATGGAACCGAAATTTCCCTGTCCGTCGACGAGGGTATATCGCATACTGAAATCCTGCGCCATACGAACCATCGCCTCGTACACGGACGAATCTCCGTGCGGGTGGTATTTACCGAGAACATCTCCGACGACACGAGCGGATTTGCGGTGTTTTCCGGTTGCTCGCACTCCTCCATCGTACATCGCATAGAGGATACGTCTATGTACCGGCTTCATCCCGTCTCGGATATCGGGAAGGGCACGCATACAGATAACCGACATCGCATAATCGAGATAACAAGTCTCCATTTCCTCGACGATGGAACGACTCGCATCTCCGTCGTAATTGATGGAAGTTGTTGAAAACGGTGGCGGAAGCTCGTCGGAATCCTCTGAAGTTTCGTCCCGTATCACGGTCGTTTCTTCTTCGTTTGTTTCCGTATTTTCGAGTTCTTCCGAAGAGGTATTTTCTGACATAAAAAAATATTCAAAAAAAGTAAAATTTCCCGACTAATATACGAAAAAATACCTCTTTTGCAAATGATTTTTTCTCTTCGTGCGCACTGGAAAAACAGACCGTTTTCAAAACAAAAATTGACAAATGGAAGATAATCGATATCGTACACAGCAACAAGGACGAAAAATCTTTAGATTCTAAACGGTTATTCGCTTTGGGGAAACGATCTTCAACCACACATACAGGGAGTACGATCATGAAAAAAGGCAATATAGCAGAGGCGGGAACTCGCATCAGGGAGGTTATCGCCGAAGAGCTCGATATCGAGCTCGAAAATGTGAAAAACGAGTCGTCCTTCAAAGGCGATCTCAAGGTCGATTCGCTCGATATGGTTGAGCTCCTCATGACTCTGGAGGAGGAGTTCGAAATCAGCATACCCGAAGAAGAAGCGGACAAAATCCTGACCGTCCAACAGGCAATCGACGCGATAACTGCAAAGCTGCAGTGATCTGCCTCGGTTCTAACAACAAAAATGCCCCGATCGGGGCATTTTTTTTCTGAACGATTATAAAAAGCGAAAGTAGGAGTCCTTGAAATAGCACTCGTTTTCTATGAAATTGAGCTTGAAATCGGTATATCCTTGCTGATTTTTCTCCATGGAAGAATCACGGAGATGATCGAAGTTTATGTATTCTATACCCCGATCAAGACTATCGAAAAACCAACGATCGATGAGTCCGGTTCCTGCCTGAAAGGGCTTGGATTTTTTTCCGGTAAAAGCCACCAAATGCACGCTTGCATTTCCCGAGTAATCATGCACTGCCAGTCCTGCAATAGGAGTATCTCCCTGATAACATACATAACTCCGAATAGTGCTCGGATCTATTCCTGCCATGGCTCGATAGTACTTGATATAGTCGGACTTGAAGAGATGTTTGACCTTAACTCCTTGAAAGGCTCGGGAAAAAGTTTCCCTATCCACGAGTTCGATATGAATTTCCGGAGAAGTGAATGAAAGGAACTTCTTTCGAGCACGCCTCGCACGTTCATTCCATTTTTTATAGTATTCACCATTTTCTATCCGCACAAATCCTGTTCTCGTGAAGTGGGTTCCAACCGCAAGCTTCCTCCATCCCGGCGGGATATCAGTTCGTCGAAACGGAATCCATATGGCAAATCCGCGCACGAAACCATGGGATTTTAGGAGCTCCTTCGTAGGTTCCGTATCCACACGTTCAAACTTCACGAGTTGCATATATTTTCCAAAGATCCGCTTCATCCATCCGAAACGAGTACCGTTTTCGAGCGGGATGGTATGTATGTGGCAATGATCTCGAAGATACTTGTTGTAGACGGGAGAGGTTGTCCTATAATAGGTATGGTCTTCTGGAAATTCTCTGCGTTCTATTATGGACATGGCTAATAAGATATTTCTAAGTTATAACTATTTGAAATCGTATAAATTCAGGCCGATTGCATTGAATTAATCAATGCTCCGTATTTTATATCGTACGTATAGGCTTTCAGTGCCCCGCTTGATTGCAATTCTCCCGTTTGAGTCGCTATATTTTTTGATTTGAAGTTTTCCAGTATCGTACAGCTATTTCCCACACAGGCACCATATCATCCAGCTCCGGTCCAATCGGCCATACTGGATCCGGTATAGGTATGATTGAGACTGAATCAAGCTCCTATGGTATTGACGGTTACGGTGATATCGGTGTTTGCTAATTTTTGTACATCAGGCTCGAGGGTTCATAAATCTATACTTCCGGTACTGATTGAAAAACTAAAATTATCAACGTAAAATATCTCTTGGGTGGAGATGGCATTTCAAGAAGTGTCGGATATACTGAAAGTTGCCTTGTACTTTCAGAGTGTAAGTCAAGACAGTGTATAGTTTGCCTGAGAAACACTGACGCTTCCGGTACTGAAGGAAGAATTGGCAACAAAGTTTGATCCGTTCCATTTCTCCAATGCAAAACTGATACTTCCGGTATTTATTCAGATGGTATCGTTATAATCATAACTCAGATCATAGTATCACAGTGGCAAAATCGTATCATTCGCCATATTTGAGTTCAGAGTTGGGTTCGTAGCATCGAGGACATTTGCAGTTTTTGGCGTTCCTTTGTAGGAACCGTTCACAAATCCATTGGAAGCAACCGCACCATACCAGCAAGCGCTCGACAGACCATTTCAACATCCGGCGGTTCTTTCCAGAGAAGTATTATTCACTCAAGCTTGGTACAGGGCGCTATCAACCGATATCGTTCCATTTTTTAATATGAGATCGGTGGTGATAGACAAAGCTGCCGTTTGGTTGGAGATTACTCAGGAATAAGACAGATCGTTCGTGGAGATGAGATAATATCCGTTTGCTGAAACCTGCGGACTCGCCGGAATCGTATAGTGTACGCCATTTCACAAAGCATTTTCGATAACCCATCCGGAGATATCCACATTTGCCGAAGAGATGTTTTTCAATTCGATATAGACAACATCTCACACCGACATTACTTCATTTAGAATTACGGAAGCCGATATCTTTGCAAAAGAAGCGAGTGTCTGTTTATTTCCGAGAGAGTCTCCGGCAGCACTGGAAGCAAAGGATATCTCAGAAGTTCCGTAGGTGATTCCGGTTCCGGTCAGATTGATGACGGCAGTGTTGTTTCAGGAAACGAAAGTTGTGGAAGATATGGTCGAGGTTGCTCAGGAGAGGGTAAACGACGCATTATTGAGACTTCATGAAACGGTCTCTGAAAATACTATGTGCAAGTCCTGAGTTCATTCATCGAATCTTGCGGACAAGATAACCGGTCAAACCGAATCCGAAGCCGTGTTTGATTGAGAAGCCAATATGATATTTCATCAAACATCGGTGAGAGCGGAGTTGGAATTGATAGTCACTATCGGTGTTGAATCCGTGTCGAATATCGGCTTTTCGTTCAATTTCACGATAACTTGCGTACTTCCGCTCATGGCATACGTTCAAACCATATTTAAACCATAGGAAGAGGCTCAGATATTGATATCGGAAAGATTCGAGTTCAGTCATTCGCTAAAATTCAGCAAAACAGAATCGATTTTTCCGTTTCCATTCGAATCAAGGGTATGGGAAGAAAGGAATCTCGGCGGTATTTTTTCAGCAAGCGCTGAGTTTGTGAGAGATGCCACGCTGTTTGCACTGCCATCGCTCAAATCTCAAGCATAACTCACGGTAACAACCGGAACTGTTCCGGAAATCCCGGATACTCACAATACTATCTTGTTTCCTCCTATCAGGCTTGTAGAACCAATACTTCCGGTGCTTATACTGAAGCCCGAGAGAGTTCCGGTCAGACTTTCGGAGAAAGTCAACTCGACCGTATCGGCAATATAATCGCCATTCGAATCTTTTATAAGAGAGGAGAGGAGAACCGGAACGGCTTTGTCGGATAGATTTATGGCAGTTCCTAGACTTCCGGCTTGATTATTCGAGCCGTCTTTCCAGTTGGAATTGGAAGTAAAATCGAGAGTATAGCCCGTGCTGTCGGTATGAACGCTTCATAGATTGAGATTCAAAGTCGCTTTAGTTCCGGATGTTGAAACCGAAGAAAGAGTCAATCCATTATTGAGCGTAAATGCCGTTACATCGGTGGTTGAGGAGATATTTTCCGAGAAAGTCACTTCTATTCTATTAAATATCCCGGAAGCATTTGCGAAAATATCGGCAGAAGAGATTCTTGGTTCTGCGGTGTCGGTGGATGGAGAAGGCGAAACATTTTCCAGAAATTTTCCGGCAAGATCTACCAAGGCTCCTTTTGTATACGTGAGAGTTGGAATGGTTGCCGTGGTTCCGGTATTGGAAAACCTCAAGAGAAAGACACTATCGTTTGCACTGTTTCCCGTCTCCCAAGAAGTAGGAACTCAGATGGAAGATATGCTAAAATTTCCCAAAACTATACTGGAATCCAGTATGCTTTCGCTCATAGTGAGCTTCAAGGCATCAATCTGTCCATCGGCTGACATATCCAGAGTTTCGATGCTTTGGATCTGCGGTGGAGTGGAATCGATCAGTATCTGACTGGATGCAATGGAATTTGAAGCGTTTCAAATACCATCCATTGCTGAAATAAGTATCGTAATGCTATCGTCTATTGCGGGGAGATTGAAACTATGACTTCCATCATTCAAAGTACTGCCCGTAATGACGGTAATAACCCCGTTGTTGTTGTATTCTAACCGCAAGTGAGAAAAAGATGCTCCGGAAGCTGTTATCTTTGCGGGATTCCAGGTTATGTCAAAACTGCTTCAACCGGCATAAAATCATGCCGGAACAAAGGTGAACACATCATTTTCAATAACGGGTCAGGTCTCGTCCAAGACGATATTGATAGATTGTGAAGCCGTATTGTTTGTTTTGTACGATTTATCATAGGCATGCACTATGACCCCGTAAGCTTGTCCATCAAGATCCGCCCCTGGTGCCGTGAAATTATAATTCCAGTTCGCATAGCTGTTCGTTGTCGTTGCAAGAAGGAGTTGTTCGTTACCGACCCAGTTTGATCCATTCCACCACTCGGCTCATTTCTTGATCTCGAGATTCACGGAGCTTATCGTGGAACCGGTATCGGACGATGTTCCCGCTAAGAGCAGAGATCCGCTGAAATAGGTTCCGCTCGCTGTCGTGACCGCAAGAGTTGGGTTTATCGTATCTCCGATAAAGGTGACTTGAGAAGTGGAGAAAGTATTTCCAGTAATATCATCCGCCCGGAATTTGAGTTTGTAATAATCACCGTTGGTGATGCTGGAAGTGATGGTGGAAGATAGATTATAGGAACTTCCCGTGGACGTTCCGAGCAGATTCCAAACTTCCGTGCTTCCGGTATAGGTTGTTCCGCTGAAATAGACATTGGCTGTCTGATTGAAGAGAGAATAATAGATATTCCCTCCGGACAAATTATTGTCGCTTACGGTCGCCGAAACATCGAATCAGGAGTTATTGATATAGGAGTTCGTCTGAGGAGTGGATCATCCGATTCCGGCATAACTTATGTTTATGACAGGAAGGGTAGAGTCGATCTCGAAGGTATTGTCGCTCGTATCGAAAGAAATATTTTGAATATTGTCCGTTGCTGTTATCTTGATCTTCATGGTGGCAATATTGAGGACAGGAACCAACCACGCATAGGTTCCGTCGTTCGCCTCGCTTGTGGCTATCTGAGTATAATTGGTTCCAGAGTCCGTAGAATAATAGAGTGTTATGGGATTGACGGCGAGTCATCCGGCATCGGTGATACTTCCGGCATTCCAGGTGATGTTCACGCTCGTTCATCATTTGAGCTTTATTCAGGCGACACTTGGGTACGTCAGGGCATTAGCAGGAACCGTCGGAGCTATTTTGTCCACAGAAAAAATACCGGATGTAACCGATCAGGTATTGTCGGCCATATCATAGGCGGTGATTTTGATCTGATAATCTCCAGAATCTATGCTCGTCAAGTTCCATATGTAGGGAGAAATATTTGCTCCCGTTCCAATAGGATTCCAAACAGCCCCCGACAAATATTCGAATTTCAAATAACGTATACCGATGTTATCGCTCGCTCCGGCAAAAGTGATGGACATACCGCTTCAGCCATAGACGGAGGAGGTAACCGGAACGATCAAGCTTGGAGGAGTCGGAGCGGTATTATCCAGAGTGATGGAAGTGAGAGTCGTTCCTGTATTGATTCCGGCTATGTTGGTCGCAGTGAATTGCACCTGCTTTGTGGCACTGGACAATGACCCCAAAGCCCCGGTAGCGAAGGTGAAAGTGGCGATGTTTGACGCAAAATTACAAGTCACTCCTGAAACCGGTGTCGCACAGGAGATATTCGCATAGGAACTATCGTTTATGCTGCTCGCATTCAACCATATGTGTCAGGAGTCCGTATTGGTGATGGTGGAACGTATGATGAGAGTGTTTCCTCCTTTCGTGTATGATGTGCTATTTAAGACCGTATCCGTTATAGAGGACGCAGAGAAGCTCGGAACGTCCGTATTTATATAGAAATTATCACAACTGCTGATCGTTCCGACATTTTCCATATTGTCATATGCATAAGCCCCCCAGGCATAGTTATAGAGATTCGAGAGAGTTATACTCTTCGACAAAGAGCCGAGATCGGCATGAGTATATTCCACATATGCTCCGGTACAGGTTTTCCAGCTCGTATAGGTCGTCGATCCCGTATATACCCGCAGTTTATATCACTTAACTCCGGATCAGTTCCCACTATCGTCCGTCGTGCTGAACCATGTAAAAGTCGGAGCAAGGAGACCGAAGACTTTGTTCGGTCAAAATGGGTTCAGAGACACGATGCTTGGCCCGACATTATCGAACTTGATGGTGATGGGAGCGGAAGTGGTCGTATTTCAGGAGAGATCTTTGGCTATCAAACTTGCCTCATAATACGTACCGGAGACAAGCCCGAGAGAAGAGAGATTTACCGTTTCGCTGTGTGCTCAAGAAGTGAGCTTCGCAGAATCGGAGATATAATAGACTTTTGAAGTATCGGCATTTCATCATACTCGGGTAAACAGTATCTGTGTATTTCCCGCTCAGAGAAGATTCTCGCTTACGGTATAATTGAAAACCAAGCTTCCGGAATAGAAATCGGTATAATATGAGACGGTTCCCGTAGAATAACCGGTTATGCCCGGATTTATGGCGTCTCATACGGCGATTCATCAAGAACCGTAATTGTATGATCCATCAACCGGCACTCACCAAGCCGCTCCTGTAGCGACGGTCAAAATCCCCGTTGCGGAAGTGCTTCCCACATCGGGTATGAGGACATTAATAATATCGTCGGAGATGGACGATATGCTCGTTCCGGTATAAGTGACAGCTCCTACTTGGTAGACGAATCCGGTGGCAAAATGACTTCCAGTGTCGGTTTTAAGAGCGGTGTCAAACTTCACTCGGAGATTTCCGGTCGAGGTAAAGGAGGCCGACAGTACGGACGGATGAGGTACTATATCTGCCACCAGCGTTCCGGTTGCCGAAGCGGCACCTCACAAATTACCGGATGTTCCCATGATGGCAATGTAAGCTACATAATTTCATGAGGCAAGGCTATTTCATAAACTGTCATTGAGTATGTTGCTCGATCCGGTCCAAGTAGTCGCTCCGGAATTGGAGACGAGCCCTATATAGGTTCCGGTGAAGGCAGTATTTTCCGGAAGTATGTAGAGTCGATAGGATTCAAATCCGACGTAAGAGGTAGCTACGGCACTGTCCCATGTGATTTTGATATCCCTTCCATCCACTCAATCCCATCAGATGTCATTGTCCGTTACGGTGAGCCCGGAAGAGGTCATGGCGGGAGTTGGTGCCACTTTCGATACGGAAGTAGTGGCAGTGGATTCATTTCAGGCTGCGTCCTTACAATAAGTCGTTATGGTATTAGCTCAGACATTGATATTGGCATTGGGTAGGGTAACCGTATACGGGGTATTTGCCGTGGCGGTGAGATATCAGGTGTCAAAAGCGTTCATAACCGCTTTGTATTGTCCGTTTTCACTACACTGAAAAGAGAGCGAAGAATTGTTGGTGATGACGCTTGCCGGAGTAACGGTGATGCTCGAAATCGTCGGAGCGGCGGTATCTTTTGTGATGACGGTATTGGCACTTCCTATATCGCCCACGTCATTTTTGATACAGGTATATACGGTGTTTGCTCCGTCAGACAGCGATCAAGCGGACACGATGGAATCGACAGTCGCTCCAGTAGCATACGCGCTCCAGTCGGTAACAATGATTCATGCCGAACAAGATCCGTTACCGTTTATAACCACTTTATAGGTACCGGACTTGTCCCCGGAGAAAGATACGGTGGAATTTTGGCTCGAAACTATGGAAGGATTGGTACCCGATATCGTTACAACGGGAGCGACCGGATTGGCAACCGTCAGAACAGAGTCGGTTTTTTTATCCTCATCGTCAAATGTCGTATTGGGATCGGTTGGACTCGTAAGGTTATTGTTTTCGTCTTTCGCGGTAAAGTCCGTGTAGGCAAAAGTCTTGTCTCATACGGCGGAGAGAGTCGTAATACCTATTTTTTTGAAGACGGCAGTTTTCCCGTCCGCCTCGCAAGAATCGTAGGTGAGACTCTCTGAGGAGGAGAGTCACAGGGCGCTGAGATTCGCTGTCACTACCCCCGCATCCACATTGGAACAACCGTTATAGTCCTTTACTTTCATAGTCAGGTCCACACTGTCGGCCCCGTTTCCCACTACGGATGATTTGGAGAAGCTATAGTCCGTAATATGGGGTTTTACATTCGCATAAATGACCAACTGAGAAATCCCAGAGTTGGCCTGATCGGATGTAAATTTTCAATAAATATAATTCTCGTAAGAAGAAATGGTAGAACTTATGGAGAAATTATTAGTTCCGCTATTCAGAAAAATCTTCGGTTCTCCGTTAACGGCCAAACTGGAAGTCACCAAAGAGCTCAATCAACTGGTACTGTTGTACTCGGTGGTCGCGATATCTCGCTGTTTCGTCCATCCTATATACGCTCCGTTATTTCCGATGAAGGAAAAATTGGCATTATCGGAAAAGTAGATATATCCGTAGATATTCGTCAGTATATCGGTTCCATTGTTTTGTCCGTCGATTTGAACCTTAAAAGAATCCCCGGGATTTTTATAGATAGTGGAAGAAGCTCCATTGATGAGCAATTGAACGACCCGTAAAGAAGCGGCAGCAAAAGCTTGGTCTATGCCAAGCGATGAGATGATTATAGAAACTATAACCAAAAAAGAAACAATTTTTTTGAACATGCGATAATAAAATTCAAGTTACTTAGTAACGGATTGTATATAAACATTCCAAAGAGTCAAATAATTAAAGGAAATGGCAGATGGTAATTAGAGTGTACGCGGAGACGGGGATTATCCATTCAATTTTATGAAACTTGATTTACGAAAAAGAAGTGATACAATGCTGTTTTACACCCCTCTTTTATTCTATAATATTTTTCCTCTATGAGTGCAAATAATATGGATACAAGTAAAAAATTCCGAGCCTTTACCCTCATAGAGCTCCTCGTTTCCATCTCCATCCTTGCGACTATCTCTATCGTCGCGTATACATCCTACTCGGGGCATATGAAGATTGTTAGCAATGCCACTCGTATAGCAACCATCGATTCTCTCCACCTGAGTCTCAGAGATTATTATCAGATGAAGAAAGTTCTTCCAGAACCAAATTCCAACTATATTTCCTACGACGAACGTGGAACCTATATGCACTCGCTCTCCTGAGCGTATGGGGTATCCGGTCATGTAACCTATGATTTCTTGCCTGCTGGATACGTGAATTTTCAAGCCACCGATCCCGAGAGCAACCAGTTCTACGGATACGGAAAGACACTCGGTTCCACGACGGAAGACGGTAACGATGAAAATGACGCAAAGTTCGATGTCGCAGCCGTGCTCTACGATGAGAAAACCGGAGGATACAAAACCTATATAAGGGGAACATACGAGAAACAACGTCTTTCTTCTCTCATCCGAGCGTATTCTTCTTCGAACTTCGTATCTCAGGACTCGACGGAAGATCTTCCGTATAATCCCTATGAACGGAAGATTACCGCCTCTGTTTCAAGCTATTCAGGAACCGTCAAACTCGAAAATGACAAGGGAGAATCACTTTCTCTCACGGGAGAATTGAATTCTTGAGACATAGTAAGAGTTGCAACAGGTGCCAATGCTCTCCTCCATATCTCTGATGGTTCCGAACTTTCTCTCGGAAGCGCCACGGCCGAAACGGTACTTAAACTCACTTCGCTTGCCTACAACGATGATAATAATCTCGCCTCCAAAGTAGCTCTCTGGCTCAAATCCGGGGAAGTCTGGACAGA
>DNKW01000085.1 GCA_003488655.1 Candidatus Altimarinota bacterium
AAAAAGCTCTCGCAAGCTTTTTTTAAATGAGTCAAATAGATTTGACTTTTTGTAAAAATACGCATAGTAATATAAATATATGCCTTTTATGCCTTTCTCATTTCTATAATTCATTTTTATGCAAAAGTTCTCTCCTCTTCCTATTGCCAGTCCCTCGTCTATAGAGCGTATCAGTATGCTCATAGAAAGCGATCGTTCCATCGCCCGAAAACTTGAGAACGCGAGTGCGAGAAATCAAAAGGAAACGATCAAAAAAATAAGTGAAATTCTCCGTCATGATCGAAAAGAAGTAATTGAAGGTGTGTGTTTTCATTATGCGGGAAAGGGGAAAACGAAAATGGCTATCACCTATGCCGAGATGTACATAAGTGAGCATGATATTCACGCCGAAAATCTTGCAAATATTTTCCAAGAAATCATGAGTACCGCTTATCAAACGATTGGAGCGGAGAATTTTGAGGCGAGAAAAATGCCACAAGGGCTCGAGAAGCTCATGAAAAAAGCCGATTCTCTTTGAGAAAAAGATCCGGAAGGAATCATCGCTCTTATGCAGGGGCGTGTTTCTCAGCTTTTCAAAGGGGATTACGAGGGGGCGATAGAACAATACGGAAAATCCTATTTACAAGAACATCCTGCGGTATATAATCCGCTCGGGAAGGCACTTGCCGGTATTTGACTTATGGAGGATGCGATTATCGTTCAGCACGAGTGATGGGAAAAATACAGTGATACTGACTGTCTCGAGGATTGTATACGACTTTCTTTCATACTCAAAGATACTATGGCGGCTGTCCGATATTATCAGATGCTGAAGGAAGTTAAACTAAACGCCCCGCATCTTGTCAGTTTTTCTTCGGAACTCAATCTTTCCTACCAGCTTGATCTCGTGAAAGACTATTTTCGCGGGGTGCATTTTCAAGAATTCGAGAATATTATCTCGAAAAAATCCCAAGATGCCATCACTTCTTGGATGATGCGTCACATCGATGAAATCAACGGAAAGAAAGCAGCATTGGAGGATCTTATAGAGGAAAAAGAAAAAGACGGGATCACCTCTCGGGAGGAACTCGCAAGGTATGAAGAATCTCTCTATTATACATCTTTGGAACTTCTCGATCTCCTCTATTTTTGAGCGATCTGACTCCTCGATGATACCATGCTTGAATTGTATATGCAAAATATTTCCCGTCTCCTCGATTCTGGGATGGACGGGCGGGAATTTCTCATCGGACATATAGAATATACCCGACCATACGCGGCTTTTTGGATAAGCGATCAAATTTCGGATGAGATAAACCATTCTCATGAAAAAATGTCTCGGAACAAAAGCGATACGAACGAAGATTTCGATACAACCGATGAACTTATGGGGATTCTCGATATGATTCTGGCTCACAATTACACCTATAACGATGAAGATATAATTGACTGGTACGAAGAATCTGCAAGAAAAATTATCATCAATGATTTGGAGATAGAAGAATATGAATCGGATATCGGAGCTTTGAAGTCAGAAATTGTAACGGAACGGAGAATATTTCTCAATATGCCTGATAGTCTCCAGGCCTGGTATAAAACACTCCGAAAAAAAGTCGATGAGGAGGATGGGGTATTTTTTCGTAAAAAACTCCAGTGCGCCCACCGTTCACGTACTGCCATGACGGTGATGTTTACCAGTTCGAATACTGTACTTTTTTCTATTATGGACGGATTTTTGGGAAGAATGGAAAAAGAGGTAATTTTCGAACAATACATGGAAAAGTTGAAGAATTTTGATATGAGTTATGATGAGGGATTGAATCTCTGTAATCTCTGTTTTCATTTTGGATATTCGGAAGCTGCCTTTGATCTCCTTTGTGGTGAGATTGTTGATTGGGGAGATTCGGAAACCATTCTCCTTGCCCTGAGTCTTGTTTACGATCTCTCCGAAAGAAACAACGAGATTGCTAAGAAACTTATCGAAAAATTGGAAAAAGCTATTGCCGGACAAGGGTACAAATTCAAGGGTTTCGAAACGTTTCTCGAATCTCATATTAATTCCTTTTCTAAAAAAGACAAAAAAACGGAGGAATCTTGGATTCTTCACGAAATTGCCGGACTGAGTCTCTATCTTTATGGGGAAAGAGAAGAATATCGTAACCATCTGCTCATCTCCCATGAAAAAGGGAGTAGAACAGCACTTTCTCATCTTTCCCAGATATATTCGCATGAAGGGGAGTATGAAAAGGCGTATGAAACCCTCGAAAAAATCTACACGCCCGATAATCCGAAAATGCTTTTTGAAACGGGACATATGATAGAGTTTGCCATCGCAACAAAGCGAAGAAAAGAGGCAAAAAAATTCCTTTCCGTTATGGAATGAAGTGATATTAAAGGGACTGAATCACTTCGGTTCTATTACCTTACAACCGGTACGGAGAAAGAAAGACTTGAGGCTATCCGTCTTCTGGGGGTCTATGATCAGGACGATTTCAGATGAATCGATGAAACTTTATTGGAGCCCGCTTTCAATCGAATGAAAACTTTTCTCAAAAGAAAAAATACTCCTAAAGACATACATCTTATCTGTAAAAGGAGTGATGCCTTGTTTCCCGTAAAAGATATGAATAATGCCATGGTATACTGGCAAGAGCTTCAGGAAAGCGTTCGAGAAAAACAGTTTTCTCTTCTCTGTGAACATTTGGAACCATTTACAGATCAAGACACTTTGATTCGCGTGACTCGCGGAGATGTTGACGAACCAAAAACAGAGCTTTCCAGTGTCCAGATCGGATTAGCCACAGAGGCGTTCTTTTTTCGAACGCGATTTATGAGAGATGTAAATTTTACTTTACTTGCCGATGTAATTGCCAAAACATTCGATATTCTTCCTTGATGTGAAGCTCTCGCTGAGAACTGGTATGAAGAAGCTCGGAAACATACGACGAATGAGCATGCTTTTGCTCTCGGATATGATGTCGGAAAGTTTTGACGAAAACCGACCCTTCATTAGTTTTGAACCATACTCTTTGATACCCATCGATAAAGGGGTTGTAGGAAGAAGCGGTCTGTTAATCTCCCGCACCGCCTCCTCCGGATGATCCTCCGCCTCCGGAGAACCCGCCTCCGCCGCTACTGCCCCCAAATCCCCCATTTCCTTTCGGTGTCTCGAAGAAAGTTTCACGGAATTTCGGATCGAAGTAATGAAATCCGATAAAAGTGGTGATACCGGCTCCGAATGCAAACAACATTATCGGAAGAACTGACCCGACCGAAAGTGAGGTAACAGTGAAGAAAAAGAGAGCAAAGAGAAGAAAAACAAGATTGAAGGAGAATATGAGACCAAAAAACAACGCCATGACGGAAACTATCCAGATGCCCTGTTGATCGTTTTGCGCTTGGAGTTTTTTTCCTTCGTCCGTTCCAATCGCCTG
>DNKW01000015.1 GCA_003488655.1 Candidatus Altimarinota bacterium
TCTTCATACGTCAGATGAAAAAGAATATCTTGCAAAGAACCATGGAAAAACTCGTTCTTCGAGTTTAAATCTCCATTTCCTCATTCTCCGTACAGTCGTACGGTTCATTCCGGTTCTCGATTTGCACTCGAATTACTTCCTTTTTGCACGGTTCCAGAAGTAAATTCGTTCCCAATTTTCTCTCCCACATATTTCGCGAGGAGTTTCCCGGTCTTTCGTCCCACCTGCGGGATACCGAGCGCCACAAAGAAATTGGCGAGTGGCATATTTCGACTCGCTTCGATGCTCTCCAGGATATTTTCGAGTTTCTTGTTTTTGAAACCTTCCAGAGAGAGAATAGACACAGTATGTTCCTTGAGATGATAAATGGAGACGAAATCCGTTAGGAATCCCTGTTCTATAAAGATATCAATAATCTTCTCTCCGAGGGTCAGCATATTGGCTCAGTGTTTTCCGACAAATGCCTTCATGGCTCCAGAAGTCTGTGCGGGACATGTGGCACGGGCGGGGCAATAAAGAGCGACTTTCCCGACATCCTGAGTGAGCGGAGTTCCGCAGCTCGGACAAATGCGCGGTGGAACGATTATTTTTTCTTCTCCGGTTCGCACCTCCATAATCGGTCATATAACTTCCGGGATTACTTCCCCAGCTCGCACGATAAATATCTGATCACCTTCCATGACCCCTTTTTTGGCAAGCTCATCATAATTATGAAGCGTGGCACGACTCACGGTCACACCACCGACATTGACGGGCTCGAGGATGGCTACAGGAGTGATAATTCCCGTTCTTCCGACTGAGTGTTCGATAGAGAGGAGTTTCGTTCGGACATGTATCGCGGGGAATTTATAGGCAATCGCATAACGGGGATGGTGCTCGGTGGTTCCAAGCGTATTCCAGAGCGAAAGCTTCGCAAGTTTCACTACAAGGCCATCGATTTCAAAATCGAACACGGGACGATTCTCTCACAGACGATGTACTTCTTTCGCAAGATTTTCGATGTTCTCCGCATAAAAAAGGTACGGAGTAATAGTAAATCCATACGATTCAAGGATAGCAAGGTATTGATGATATGTGAATATTTTATCCATATTTCCAGACTCAGTCTTTCATTCCCTTTTTTCCATCTCGTCCACGACCATCCAGTTCCTGTTCGTCACTTGCTCCTCAAGATATGGAAAACTATAAGCATAAAATGCAAGATTCCGTGATGCAGTAATAGTGTAATCAAGCTGTCTCAAGCTTCCCGATGCGGCGTTTCTTGGATTGGAAAATACCTTTTCTCCCGTCTCCATCCGCTCACGGTTGATACGGTTGAACTCAGAAATAGGGAGTACCACTTCTCCACGAATTTCTACTTCCTCCTGGAAAGGAATAGTTTTCGGGATATTTTCTATCTGAAGTGCATTAATTGTCACATCCTCGCCTTCCACTCCATTTCCCCGAGTCAGAGCACGAACGAGTTCACCGTTTCGATATGTGAGCGAGAGTCCGAGTCCATCAAACTTAAGCTCCATGAAATATCAAAGAATTTTATCTGACTTGAGAACATTTCTTATCCGTTTTTCAAAATCAAGAAGATCCTTTTCATCATAGGTGTTGTCAAGCGATATCATCGGCCAAGCATGAAGTCATTTTTGGAATTGACTCGAGACAAGGACATCGATGCGTTTTGTTGGAGATAACATATCTACTGTACTGTACTGTTCTTCCAGATTTTTCAGAGCTTGAAAGAGTGCATCATACTCTCGGTCAGAGATAATGGGAGATTGTTCGCTGTAATAGAGACGATTGTGTTCACGAAGAATCTCCACGAGAGCGGGTATATCTGACTCTTTCAGAGAAGAGATATTGGAGAGAAGATGGGTAGTTTGAACAAGAAGTTCCGATGGTTGCATAATTTTGGATGCCTCAGAAGTAAGTTTTATCGAGATAATACAGAAAAATGTAGAGAAATCAAGAAGCTTGATTTTCTTTTTCACTGCAATCGCCACGATGACGGTGCCTGCGAAGGGTATTATTATTTGACATAAAAGGCATTATTAGTATAATATCGTCAAATTATATCCTGTAAAAATAGTGGGGATGACTCAGGTAATTTCCGTACCGCCTTGATTGGAAAAGATCAAAGAAACTGATACCGTCTTCAGCAATGGAAATGGCATAATGACTTCCCATGCGAGAGCGAAGGTAGGGAGTATTTTATCGAGCAAAGAATCAGAAGAAAATTCATCAACGGAAGTGTCCGATTTACAGCTTCCGAGTTTCGTAATGCAGAATGAACGTGGTATATTCATCCATCTTGAATCCCTCGTAAATAGAGAGATACTCCTCTCCTTTTTGAATTATATTTTCGGTGAAAAATACTATTTTTCAAACATGAATTATACCGGCATAACGAAGATCCTTTATGATTTTGAAAAAACAAAAACAGACTTCTGTCAAAATATGAAAAAACTCGGGAAAGTTCCAGAGATAAAAATCGCTTCCGCTTTTAAAAAATTCGATGAAAAAAGAATTTCTCTCTATCGAAAACCAATAATAGCGAAAGGCGGAAAAAGTGCCGAGTATTTTTTCGGACCGGCGTATGTCGAAGAAATCGGAGAAAATGGAAAAATAAAAGAAGTCCAGACAAAAATCGATATAGATGAATTCATCGCTGCGATGTGGGATCAGGATATTCGATTCGGATTGGAGATCAAGGATATACAACAGGCCATTCACGAGGATAAACAGGTTCGTATCACAATAGCCAGAGAAAAAGATCCTACTGTTGGGAAAGATGCGGTCTTGGAACCGGCGATATCTTTTGATATAAAACTCGGAATAAAAGAGAGCAGTGGATCAAAAGCTGATATGCTTATGTACGAACAATCCTATCTGCATATAGAAAAAGATGCTCCTTTGTATAAAAAAATTCCTCGGGAATACGGGAATCTTGGATGGACTATTCATGGAAAACAGATTGATTCGGAAGTACCAAAAGATTTTTCTATCGATTCCTATATCGGGATAGGAGTACAAAAAGAAACAAGGGGCGGAACAGAATATCTCGTTTCCGTTTATAGCGGTTTTCCGCGCATAGAGGAGGTGGAGATTACAAAATGAAAACAAAAAGTAAAACAAATGATGAAAATTCACGTCGATGAGCGGAAAACATTTGAAAAAGGTATCAATGTACGAGAGAGTGGAAAGATCAACAAAGATAATGACTTCCAATCCGGAGGAGATATTTCCCTAGATATATCAGGAAAAAATATTTTTGCCGATCAAAATATCGAAGCGAATGTGTATGCATCAGAAAATATTTCCGTTAAAGGAAGCATTATCGGGAATGCTCACAGTAATCCCTTTTCAGGGAAATATGAAAAATACGGCGCTCTCCCAAAAGGTCAAATCGTAAGCGACGCGGGGAATATCATGGTCAAAGGGCGTGTTTACAGTGCCTATTTGGAAGCAAAGAAAGGAAAAGTAACGATTGTAAATATTGAAAATTCTGTTCTTATCGCAGACTCCGTCGAAATAAACGGGGATGCTACTAATTGCATCATCATCGCCAATACGATAATCAATAAAAAAAAGATGGTGGGGTGTACGGTAATCTCTGGGAAAAAAATCGATGTAGCCGAATCTACAGAAAAAGGAAACTTCGAGAATATCTTCGGTATTTTTTCTCGAGACTTAACCAAAGATATCCAACAAAAAAAAGAGGCTCTCGAAAAGGAAATGACGTCAGTGAGAGAAATGGAGAGCAGAATCGATGCGCTTGTCATCGCAAGTTTCCAAAATATGACAAAATATGACGAGGGGAAGCGATTGTCTCTTATACGTGTCCTCATAGATATACTGAGGGATTCAAAGAAAATTCATGAAGAAAAAAATAAACCCTATATTGAGCTCTATAAGAAAATTGAACCGATTCTTATCAGAAGCGGAACGAATTGGAAAAAGCTCGAAAATCACACTATACTTGTAGCAAAACTCTCAAAAGAAATATGAGAAGAAACAGCTATTATGGAATCGACTCAACAAGAACTTTCCATAGAGATAAAAAATATTCAGGGAACTACGCATATGAAACGAGTCAAATTTCTCCAAAATAGAGAGCTTCTCAGTCTCACGATAAAAGAAATGGATCATATAATATCCAGATTAATGATTACAGGAAGTAGTTGCTCCGTCTGTACTCTTGAGAATATACCAGCTCCGACTACCGGACTATTTCATTGGAAGCCCGTGTAGATACGAAGAAAAAGTTTATAAAAATCCCTAAAGATATCTTTAGGGATTTTTATGGTGCGACGTTCTATTTGAATTTTTGTTCTCTTTTCATATACTCTTGTACATAGCACCTTCTAATATCCTCAAATATCTCGAAAATGCAACAAAATAAAGAAATTTCTGAAAAATGATGAAATTCGTATGAAAACTGCCGCCATAGCGCCCCCTTGTGGGGTCACCGGAAGTGAGGCGTACTAATGTACGGTGAACAAAGGAGATGCAGAGTTTGAATAGGAAGTTCGCATTTTGCAGGAATTTCTAAAAAGGGATCTATTCTCCTGTATGTCCTCTTTCTCTCCTCTTTTCTGGTTCTCTTTTCTGTCTCTTTTCAGGGAGAATTGGAAAAGATGCTCGAATGAGCAAAAAATTCTGAGAAAAGTATGGAAGATATATCCCGTGTGCAAGATGCTCTCATTCTTCTGAAAAATGCACCGACAGCAAGGGTCGTTATAGATACGAATAAAAATCTCTCGCTCGTTTCACTCTATCAGAGCGGGACAGTTTTTACCGAATCGCTCGGCTGAGATAGTCCTCAAGAATACTGGTTAACTTCAACAGGATGAGCGAATTCCATCACGCTCAATATCGCTTTGTGAGGACCGGTTATGTATCATATTGCTGCATTTAATTCCGGATCCGAAGCAACCTCTGTACTCATTTCTTCCGGAGTTATCGCGACAAACGGCATCATCCCCCTTTCCTCTTCGCAGAGTACGCATATTCTCGTCATAGATCCGCTCGGAGGATATGTTCAGTATGCTCTCGATAAAAAAACTACGACAACCATTCCGGCATCGAGTTCCTATCGGCTTGAGAGCAGTACCAACGGGTACAAAAAAGACGAGGGGATCTATGATATAATCAATTTTGTTCCGAAATCCCGTTCAGATTTTGATTACGGGAAGATGGGGATGTATCTGAAATAATCGTCAGGGGTTTGAAATGGTATTTTACGAGAATACTTTGATTTTTTTTAATTAATGCATATAAATATCCTGATTTTTTAATCAAATTTTTGAGAAACCCTACAAAATATACGTATATTTTTTACTAAAAAAGTTTTTAATGAAATTTCTCTTCTCCCTTTTTCTCACGGGATTCTTCGTAGGATCGATCTTTCTTCCGCTCATTCATCTGGTGGAGATTTCTCATGCCCAAGAATCGGGAAATGCCTCAGTTTGAACAGTGGAAGTAGAAACGGGAGATCATGAAAAGGTCTCCTCTGATACCTCCGGTTGCGAGAAATATGTTCTTTCTTTCCATTCGGAACGATTGCCTGTTTTTCCAAAAGACCTCGAAAAAATCCCCACTCTTTTGGAAAGGGAATGTTTTTCTCAAGATTTAGCATACGAAAACACGATTATTTTGTTTTTCTCTGGGAACACCGACCCACCTCCCTTCATACCCTCTCTCTATCCCTCCCTCATCTGAATAATCAAGAATCAGACGTAGGATGCTTTTTTACAAAACTCCTTCGGGAGTGTTTTTAGCATCTTATATCATTCACTTACTCAAAATATGAAAGCAAAAATCATTCTTTTTGTCTCCTTTATCTTCGCGCTCATGCTCGCTCCCTCTATGACTTTCGCTCATTGCGATACGATGGACGGACCGGTCATAACTGCTGCGAAAAAAGCAATCGAAACAAAAAATCCGAACTACTTCCTCGTCTGGGTTCAGGAAAAAGACGAAGTAAAAATATTGGAAGAATTTAAAAAGGTCTTGGAGGAACGGGAAAAGAATCCAAATAATACCGAATCTATCGATACAACATTTTTCGGAAGTCTCGTAAAAATCCATCGTGAGGGAGAAGGGGCAAGTTATACCGGAATCAAGCCTGCGGGAGATTTCGGTAGTCCGCTCATCCCTATGGTTGACAGTGCCATCGACTCAGGATCTTCCGAGAAATTGGAAGCACTTTTCCCAGAGGCGCTTCGTGCACAGATAGCCGAGAGATTCCAGGAAGTTATGAGAAAGAAGAATTATCCGCTCGAAAATGTACAGGCAGGAAGAGAATATGTCGAATCCTATATTGTATTTTTTCATTGGGCGTTGAATCTATACAACACTTCTTTGAATGGAGAAAACAGCCATGCTGCCGAAGGGGAAATCTCTCATAATGAAGAGATAACTCCTGCAGAGGGGGTCCTTGATGTACATGGAAATGAGGAAGAGGATAATTCCATTGTTTCAAAAGAGACAGAACATTCGGAAAGAACGGAGAGAGATATTTATGAAAATATTTCTCTTGTACTTGTCGGGGTTTTGTTTGGAGCAGTTTCAACACTCCTCTGTCTTCGTATATTCCGAAGAAACACCGTGAAGTAATAGTATTTTTGATTCGTTTCAAAAAAGTTCAGTGCCTAGCACTGAACTTTTTTTGCAATCATTACTCCATTCGATTTTAATTTCGAGAAAGAGAATAGATCTTGGTGTAATTCGTGATTTTCATGAATATTTATATCTTGAGATATCGCATCAGTCTTTCATTGCTCGTCAGCTCTCCTCATGTTTCCGATTCCCCGATATACTGAAGGAGAAAAGTTCGAAGTTCGGAACTGTTTACATCCTGAGTGAGGTCGATATCTATCGTACTCAGTCACTTTTTCTTGAGACGAAGACGAAGAAATATCGGTTTTCTGTTGTCATAGACGATGGAGAATTCTTCAATGGACGGATAATCGTAGAATCCTCCATCGATATTGATACCATTTTCATCTACCGCTATCATTGTCGATTCTGGAGCATTATTCTCCATCATAAGATATACTCAAGCAAATATAAAAACCACGACACTTAAAGCATAAAGTCCGACGAAAATCCCCCAGATAATGAAAGCGAGCGAAAAAACACCGGCGGTCGTATACCAACCCGGACCTTTCGTATTTTGTGTCGGAATATTCCAAGAGAACATAAGAGATAAAGGATGGGAAGTAAAAAATCTTAGAGAAATTCTCAAAATCTCTCAAAAGCGAAGTAATTCGAATACAAATTGAGTACCGGAGTGAACCGTACGACTGTACGGAGAACGAGGAAACGGAAATTTAAGTTCGAAGGACGAGTCTTTTCAGAGATTTTATTAGAGATTACTCATAACTGTATTGATTATAAACCATGATGAGACGGCTATGACGAAACCGATAATTCCATGCTGGATTGTCTCTGCCCCTTTTTTCTTTTCCTGCGAAGTCAGACCAAAGAGAGCCATCTGGAAAGCTCCGTAAATAATCATAATAACCGCAACAGTTGCCGCAAAACCGAGGATAAAGGTGGCTGCGTAACTGATAATCTTCGGAATATCATCGAAGCTAATATTCCCCTCTCGAAGCTTGGTAGAAGAACCCACTCCCCCGAGTATTCCGGCATTATCATCCGCGAATACGTGCTCCGAAAGAAACGATGTGAGAATGGTCACGAGTATGTAGAAAGAGTGTTTCATATGATGGCTTCAGTAATAAGACTGGGGTGATTGTATCTATTTTTCCGTACAATCCAAATTTTTCCATAATTAATTAGATCCCCGCGTTCGCGAGGATGACGGCGGAAATAATAAAAGCCCTTATCGAAATTTCGATAAGGGCTTTTATTATTATATATCTTTTTTCTCTCGAGCTGGCCAAGTCTTCTTGGTTCCTCCTGCATCGTCTCGGTTACGGGGAGCCTCGTAGGCTCTCTTCTCATATCCTCCTCGTTCCTTTCGTTCACCGTCAAACTTTGGACGATCACCTTGAGGAGCGCTGGAGTTGAAAACCCCTCCAAACGTTTCCGCTCCGCTTCGGAGTCTGTCGGACTGAGGACGATTGCTTCCTTGGTACCCTCCTCCACTAGAAGATCGGTCACCACCTTGGTAACCACCAGTTCGTGGACGATCGCTTCCGTATCGTGGACGTTCCGAAGAACCCCCTTCACTAGAACGACCTCCTTGATATCCACCTCCAGAGGAACGTTCCCCTCATTGATACCCTCCGCTTGATCGTGGAGCATATCCACTAGAAGTGCGATCACTTCCGTATGAAGGACGACTTGAAGAACCTCCTTCACTTGAACGATTTCCTTGGTATCCACCTCCAGAGGAACGACCTCCTTGGTATCCTCCACCCGATCGACCCCCTCCGCCACCGAAAGTTCGGCGACTACCGGCACGGTGATGTCCTCCTGTTCCTCCGATGCTTCCGCGAGCAATTCGAACCACCTCATTTCCGTGAATGTCAATTTGCTTCAGGATAATTTTATTTCTTCGTTCGATATTTCCGAGAAGATTACGTTCACTGCTTGTTACGAACATAATAGCCTTTCCTTCCGCACCAGCTCGACCAGTACGACCGATTCGGTGAATATATGCTTCCGGATCTTCCGGTACATTATAATTCACAACAAGGGTAATATCTTTCATATTGAGTCCACGTGCCGCAACATCGGTCGTGATGAAGACATTACAAAACCCATCCTGAAACCTCTTAAGCGATCGGGTACGATCTCTCTGTTGCATATCTCCATGGAGACACCCTGTCGAGAACCCATCCCGTTCGAGCATATCGGCGATATCTTCTGTCTCGTGCTTCATTCGGCAGAATACCACCACCTTTGAATCTTTATGCTCTTGGATATATTTCTTGAGCATTTCATACTTCTCAAAGTGCGGAACCTCGATAAATGCATGATCGATTTTCGATACCATGAGCTGTTCTGTCGCTTTGATGGATTCATATCCCTCTCCGACGTATTTTGCGAGGAGGTTATTTACTTCCTGTGGAATCGTCGCTGAGAATGTCATAGACTGTTTCACGTTTCCGAGACGAGACCAGATCATATCGATATCGTCAATGAATCCCATATCGAGCATTCGATCTACCTCATCGAGAACGAGATACTGTACGTGAGAAAGATCGATAAAACGTCGTTCGATAAGATCGATCAGACGACCGGTCGTCGCAACGACAATCTGAGCTCCACCCTCGAGAGCTTCTCTCTGGGATCGGATATTGGATCCTCCGTAAACGGCAATGGATCGAAGATTGGTTCCGAATGAGAGTTTGAAAAACTCTTCTCGAATCTGCATCGCAAGCTCGCGAGTCGGAGCGAGGATAATAACCTGAGGTTTTCGGATATTTGCATCGAGCTTCTGAAGAAGCGGAATAACGAAAGCGGCAGTCTTACCGGTTCCTGTCTGAGACTGTCCGATAATACTCTTCCCTGCCATAGCAGCCTTGATAACTTCTTCCTGAATCTTCGTGGCTTCAGTATAGCCGTTTTTTGTAAGTGCGGCGAGGACTTTTTCGTCGAGACCGAGTTCTGAAAATAACATAGTGTAAAAAAGAATAGAAAAATAAAGAGATTCTAGAATCTCTTGGATATACAGGATTGCCGGCAAAATCAGAGTTTGAAAGAAGCAGTACAAAAGCACACTACGAAACAAAACAGGGATCTAAAACCCGAAAAAAGTATTTTCAAGAAATATATAGACTCGAATGTGGTAAAGAGGGAAAATCATTTCCTTTCTTATATTACACCAGTCACGTCTCTTGTTTTCCTGAAAAAACCTGTTTTCTGGAGAAGAATTTGAAGAAGTATCAACGAAAGATACGTGAATGAGGATGTATATCCCGACAAAGGATATATGAGAAGAGATTTCTCCGATTGCAACTCAGGAGAAGTCTTCTTTTAAGAGAGAAAGGGCGCGATAGGCGTCCTCTTATTTCTGTATCGAGTACCGAGAGTATATAGAAAAAGATTGATTTACCAAAAGATTTTATTTATAAAATTTTTTTCTTTCTCATAATCACGTGCACTCCTCCGAAAAATACCACTGCGAGGACTCCCGCGGAAGTGGTGGCTTGCAATGGAGAAAATTCATGGGTATCAAGTGGTGGCGGACTGAAGTAATCCTGTCATTTTATCATCAAGGGTTTTCCGATTTTCACTGATGCCGTTTTGGGAATTTTTGCTTTTTTCACCGTCGCGAGCCTCTTGACTACAACCTGAAAAATTTCCTCCCTGATATTTCCCGTTTTCGTGTCGAAAATCTTGAGGGCTATCCTATGTTTTCCGATGGAGAATTTGCGAGACAACGGATTCGCTCCGTAGAATGTTTCGTCATTTCCGAAATCCCAGAGATAGATGGTATCTTTTCGGACTTTTCCGGCGGTAAAATTCGCACTACAGAGGAGTTTCGTGTAGCAAGTGAAAGTATTTCCCGAGAGTTTCCTATTCTTGGAAAACGATCACTGAAGTGAGATGTGAATATCCTCTATCCCTTTATCCGATAGAACTTCGCGGATTTTCGTATACTTGGATTTATCGGCAGACTCCTCTCCGTCGGCCATCAAGAGGAGTCTGTCGAGAACTTCGGCTTCGAGTTTTTCCGAACCGATTTTTGTATCTTCTACCACCTTTATAAGATCATCGAGGATAGCGATATCTTCCTCTTTGAGTTGTTTCTCGAGCGCTTTTTTATCCTCTTTCGCATCGGCATCGAGGAGTTTCTTCACTTCCGCATCCGCCCACATCCCGAGCTTGTTTTTCTCGGATTCCCGCCCGAGTTTCTCGAACTCTTTGAAGTATCGGAACGGAAACCTCAGGTACGCCCGGGCATATCCGAGACGGATGAGTTCGGAATCGAAATTCTTTCCGTCAATCCACACATATGCAAGAAGGCGATCGTACTTGTCCCGCGGATTGAAATCGAATTCAAGCTCGACTTCCCGTCCTTCGAGCTGGCTTCGCACATAGTTTGAGGCTTCTTTCCCATAATACTGAATAGACTTACGGGGATCGACCGTTTCTGGGGTATCCACTCCGATGAGCCGGACTTTTTCCTGTTTTCCATAGAGTTCTATCTCGATGGTATCCCCGTCAATCACCCGGAGCACTTTCGTACGGATCTTCCCGCTGTACGGTCACTCTTTGAGAGATACGACGAATCCCTCCGGAACCGAATAATCCCAAACGAGCGTACTTACGAGCTTTCCGTCGCAGAAGAGATTTGCCGAATCCCCCGTATTGTTGAAGTTGAGAGAGGTCTGGAGTTTATAGAAACGTCTGTTCGAATTCGCTCGGACAGTGGCGGAAGGAGTAAAAAGATACGGATTGCTTCCTTTTTCCGGATCATCGTCGAGCGTGCAGCCAGCAAGAGAGACATCGAGTCCGAGAGGATTCGTAATCTCCACCCATTCGGAAACTCCGTCATTTCCGAGCGGATTCGGACTCACTCCCGTAATCTTGAGAGAGAAGACATTCGGATCGAGCGGTTTTATGGAAACCGCTTCTTTTTGATCTTTCCCAAGCACTGATACCCGGAAAAGAGCTTCATTCGAAAGGCCTTTCGAGTCGGTGATGCGAAGAGTCACGACATACTCTCCCACTGCGTATTTGACTGCCAATGGGTTTTCTTTATCGCTCGTCTGTCCGTTTCAGAAAGTCCACCGATAGGACAGTGTATCGTGATCGAGATCGTAACTCTCCTCTCCGGAGAGATTGATACTACACTCATCCACTCACAGGCAAGTCACACTGTTTCCTTGTTGTTTCTTGGTTTTTCCAAGCGTTCCCTGGAGCTTGACCATCGCGACGGGCACATGATTTGTCGGGCTTGCAATTGCTTGATGTATCTCAATAGGGTTCCCGTTGGAAAAATGGAGGATCTTCTCGCGATAGTTGGAGATATTCCCCTGCTCGAAAACCCGGAGCGTGACTCCAAATTCACCGAATGGATAGTGAATATACCCGGGATTGCATTTGTTTTGGGTCCCCGAAAGGTACGATCCGCCCGAGAAATCCCAGCGACAGGCTTCTTTTGGCCCGAGTACTTTGTATTCGAAATTCAGCGTGCAGTCGGACTTCATGCAACGATTGTCAGCACTGAGTCCTGATTGGATCACAATAGTCGGATCCGCGATGGACACCGACGTTCCCGTGGAAGAGGAAACTGTGGTCACGGGAGGTGTATATCCTCCGCCTCATCCGGAATAAACCGGAGGAATGATCGGAGAATGAAGAACGATAGTCCTCTCAGAAAACTTCGTCGGATCACTCTTTTTTGTTATCTGGAAGTGGATCGTATAATCCTGTCCACGAGGAAATGTCACCGAACTCGGATTACATTTCCCAGTTTCTGTGAGTCCAACTCAAGAGAAATCGGAAGAACAATCATAATCCGATTCCATAAATCCTCCAGTAAATGAATTCTGAAGATTAAAATTAATCTTACAATCAGTGTGAGTTGCGACGATATCGCAGGTATATTCCGAGAGGGTCGGATTTTGATCCGTCACATAACTCCACTGCTGAAAAGCGAAAACGACATCAGGCGAAACCTTCGGAGTCTGAAACGAGAGATTTGCGGAAAATATCTCATCCCAGAAGGGAAATGGCGTGAACCCAAGCCGATAGAGGTACGTCGTGTTGCCGACAAGTCAGGAAAAAGCGAAGTTTCCACTCTGGACGACTCCGCTTTCCGAGAGTTCTCCCGTTCCGTAGTACACTCTTTCTATTCCTCCGATCGGACTGAAAAGAGCTCCCGAGAGAGTCGCACCGGAGTTGGTGATATCATAAACAGAACCCGTTGAAACTATCTCTGCCGAAACATCTATCGCGGAGAGGATTCGGTCATAGAGAAAGATTTTGATTCCCGGAAGGAGTAGATCGCCCGTATCCGCTTCTTTCCATATTTTCGCTCGGAAGCTTCCCGAGGAAAAAGTATGGGAAAACGGGATAATCATGCTCGTGTTTGTGAGACTTCCCGAATACACCGATTCTGATCCACTCATGGTTTCATACGAGATTTCCAGTGAAAGTCACGAGCCTACGAGTCCACTTTGATTGAATATAATTCCACTCTCCGTCAGAGTCGTACCACTTGCGATGAGAGTTCCTGAAAGAGTCGTGAAATAAGGATTGTATCCCCCATTCGAATAGAGTATATTTCCTGTCCCGTCTTGGATGGAACTGCCCGACCCGAGCGAGAGGGTCATATTCCCGGAAACAGTCGATCCCGATGCGATTCGGAGCGTATTTCCGTCTCCGATATATGAATCCGCGGAGAGCGTAAGAGTTATTCCGCTCAGTATAAGACTTCCCGAAAGTCCGCGCGAGTCGATTTTCGGTACGGCGAATGCTCAGGAAAAATACGCTCCGTTCAGGAATCCCGTATCGAGCGAATCGATGCCGGTCGTACCATTGATAATCCCCGTTGAACTGTTCGGAAACTTGCTCAGGGCGAGAGAAAGTATATTTCCCGCAATGTCCGCAATATTCGCATTGGTGTACACCCCGAACTTAAGATCGCTCGCACTCGATCCGGGATTCGTGTTGATGGAGAGGGTGTTCTTGATCATATCCCCTTCGATGAGTCCGATGATGATACTCTGTCCGTCGAGAGATACCGATTGTATATAATCGGAGGATTCCGCAGAAGAAATAGTATACGAAAAAAGTCCGTTTTTCCTCGTCGAGAGGGTCAAGCTTCCCGAATACGGGAGCGGAACATTTCCGCTCATATTTTCATCCATCATCATCACCAACCTGTCGATCTTCCCATTGCGATTATCGTCAAAATAGGTGATGCTCTGTGCTTTGGGCGCAGTCTTGTCGATGACAAGCTCCTCGGAACCGAGCAACACCCCGGAACCATCCAAGGCATTGATACTGTAAACCCCGCCCGTAAGCGAAGTGGACAATGGGAAATGCCCATTGATATCCAAAAGGGTATTTCCAGAAAAATATACAGGATTACCCACTGAATCGGCACCGGAGAACTCTATGACGACGACACTCGGAGACACAGTTCCCGAGAGGCTGAGCGACCCAGTACGGGTATACAGAATCCCACTACTTTGAACGAGATTCGAAGATATGGAATTCAGAGAGAAATCAGAGGTAGGGAGGGCAAAAAGAGAGGTCGAAAGAGAGGATACGAAAACGAGAGTGAGAAAAATGAAGAGCTTTTTCATAATCCATATATTACGAAACGGTATATGGAGTGTACAATGAATTATTAAAAATATATTAATATTTTGGAGAAAATAAAAATCCCTCTTAATTGTTTAGAGAGATTTTTTTGTTTCTATTGGAGGATATCGGAGAATTTTTTCTTCGTGCCACTTATTACCCCTTTTACATTTTCTTTATTAGATATTTCCTGAGGAAAATCCACAATATCAAAATCCATATTACGATGTTCGAGTGTTATGTTCTCTCCGGTAAGTATTCCTCAGTGTTGGTATTCATTGAGAAGTTCCGTAAGGAAATCCGTGTTGCATTGATGAGTGAATATAAGCACATGTTGTTTCCCTTTCGTTTTGATTTTTGCGAGGCGCTCAATTTCCCGAAATATACGCTTCGTAAGAGAAGAAAATGTCTCGATACCCGAGAGTACCTCCCCTTTCTCTCAGAGACTATTGAGATAATCGACGGGAATCTCTTTCCATGCTGATTCGCGAAAATACCGTCCAAAAGAAAGTCCTTTCGGATTCGTCATATTTTTATCAAGTATTACTGTATGGTTATGAATCTTCGTTTCACCTCCGGAAACCATTCCACGGAGATACTCCCATCGGAACCCCCGAGCTTCTTCGAAGATAGCAAAAAGTTTGCGTTTTCGGATCGAAATCTCTTTTTTATCAAGCTCGTCGGTAAATATATTGGCTGTCTCAATAGCGCGGGGAATGGGAGAAGACCATATGGTTACGAGTTCATCGGAATCTATTTTTTCAGCGAATGCTCGTGCCTGTAAGCGAAGTTTCTCGATTGCATCAGGCTTGAGATCACCGTAAAGACAAAGGAAATCTTTTTCATGCCCTATATTATTGTACAGTGCATCTCCATGTCGGATGAATGAAACTTTCATATACTGAGATTTATGAGAATTAATATGTTTAATTATACACGATAAGAGCTACAAACACAAATCTTCGATGATAAGCTCTCATTTTTTGAAACATTCATCTATATACGAAAGTATTTCTTTTGCTATTTTCGGATGATGATCCCCAAATACCGGAGGGAATATATTGATAATCCCGAGCCAAAAAAGCGGAAGCACCGAGTACTCAAGGATTTTTTCATCGCCCGTTTGATCTATGTACGCATTCATAAACACTTTCGCCGCATCCAGATACACATGATTTTTCGTCTTAATATGCTCCAGTACGAAATTTCCCACGAACCAACCGATATCGATTCCCGCATCACCATAAGGTATTCGCGAATAGTCTATGAAGAAAGGATTGTTCTCCGTATCGATGAGTATATTCGATGACCAAAAATCTCCGTGCAAAAATGAAAGTTTTCTCTCTCTGGCGGATCGAATCATCCTATCATATTCTTGATGCATCCTCTCAAGATAATTATGTTTATGCGATACCTGTCAGAAGAATGAATGAGAAGGATCAAACTGAGAGAATACATCCAAAGTCAGTTCCGGATTGATAAGCACCTCACGATACCCTCGGATATACAACTCTTGCGCATAAGCGCCATCGGACTGTTCCGGCACTATTTTCGTATGAAGTGTCGCGATTTTACGAGCGATTTTACAGAGCATTTCCTTATTTTCTTCCGTAATATGAGATTGTTCTGAAAGTGAGAAATATTCACTTTGATAGGAAGATCCTATTTTGAAATCCTGTATATGAAAAAACTGCGTGTCATTCGAAAAATCAACATGGGGGATATATTTCTCATCCTTGTATATCATAATCCCATGAGACGTTATATCTCCGTCCGCATTTTTGTACATCTGATCGCTTATCCTGAAAGCACGATAGCGATCTATCGGGTATACGTATCCTCCGCGATTCGAGTTGATGGTTCTTGAAAAAAGCTCGAATGTCCGCGCATTATCAAGACAGGAAAGCACATAAGCTTTTGACAAGAAACCACCTGGAATTTCCCGGATATCCGTTACGGTGATTGCTTTTTTAAAATATTCTCCGAGATATTCCTGAAATGCGTTTCTGAGCTTCTCCATAGATTATAGATATCAACGAGCAATAAAATTCCTGCCGATTGTATGGATATTTCGTAAAAAGTCATATTTTTATGATAAAAATTTTTACAAAGAGGGTATTCTTCATATACTTCCCATTATATTTAACATCTCATCTTTTCTATGTCCATCCTCGCCATCACTTCCATGTACGCAAATCCGCTCCATCCGGGGCATATCGAATGTCTCGAACTCTCGAAATCGGAAACAGGAGCAGACGAACTTTGGGTTATCGTCAATAATGATCGACAGGCCGAGCTTAAACGAGGAAGCAAAAGCTTTCAAGATGAGGATTTCCGAATGAAGGTCGTCGAATCCCTCAAACCGGTAAATCGGGTTTTTCTCTCGATTGACCGAGACGGAAGTGTGTGTGAGAGTCTGAAACACCTGATTCAAGAGGCAAAAAAGAGCGAAAAGTATGAGAAAATCATCTTCACGAAAGGGGGCGACAGGTTTGCCGCTGAGATTCCGGAGGCAGTCATTCTCCGATCGGAAGGAGTGGAAATCGTCGATGGACTCGGAGCAAAAAGCCATAGTTCGAGCGATATCATCAAAAAAGTCAGAGACGAGAAGGATGAACGGGAACTTGAAGCAAAACTTGCCGAACTTCCCGAACTCATGACAACGGGAGGGTATCTCGAAGTCGGGAATCGCCCATGGGGAGTGTACTATGTCATGGAAGACAGTCCGCTCTATAAGGTCAAGAAGATTATCGTCAATCCGGGATGTCGTCTCTCTCTCCAGTCTCACGAGAAACGCAGCGAACACTGGACGGTGGTGTCGGGAATGGCCACCGTTGATATCCGTGAGCCAGAATTTCAGATGGTTGAGCAGATTCGAGTTCTCAAAGAGAATGAAGGATGCCACATCCCCGTGCGACATCTTCACCGGCTTTCAAATACTGGAACCGATCCGCTTGTCATCGTGGAAGTGCAGTGTGGCGAGTATACGGGCGAGGATGA
>DNKW01000046.1:0-3184 GCA_003488655.1 Candidatus Altimarinota bacterium
CTCGGAAGACTTCGTATCTCGCCCGAAACGGATGGTCTCGGAAGGGGGATTGGCAACGAAATCTTTGGTTTTATCGGAAGAGGTTGTGGTTTCGGCGTGGAGGTCTTTGGTACGGGAGAGGGGATGAAAGCCCCGGTTTTTGTCGTTTCCGTTGAAACTGGTTTCAATATTTCCTGAAGTTTTGTATCTTTTTGTCGTTTCTTCTCTTCGATACGGGTCTCTATGATGTTTTTCATCTGTTTATCGGAAATGTCTAAGAGAATAGTACCGCTCAAATAGGCTGATTCTTTTCCGTCATCCCGAAGGATGGTATCCGATTCAAGATTGAGGAGCGGATCGATATCTTGTGCTTTGATGACTCCCTCGATGGTTTTTTCCAGTTCCTTGCGGATCGAAGACTTCTTTTCTTCTATGATTTTCTGAGTTGCAGGGGTAGCTTCTTGTTGAAGGAGGTTAATAGCCTGCTCGGCTTCGAAGCGTACACTGGTTACATAGACCTCTTTTTTGGTTCCGAGAATGATATCCTCTGGACTCACCGTGCCAGTCATGGAAGCAATCTGTATACGAATCGCTCCTTCTGCAAAAAACTTCTGTATCTCCGTTCATTTTGGGAGTGTGATCGCTAGTTCTCCGGAAACTTTCTCCGATAGGTTTTTGGAACCGCTGGAAGTCTTTTGTAGATGATCCATAAGGATTATATCTTTTTGCGTACTTTGTCGTTTAAAGTTGCTTGCGTATATCTCGTCCGCTTTGAAATCTTGCTTGAGGATTGTCTGAATCTCCCCGGTATTGAGGATGAGTCGTTTTTTCGGTTGGATTCTTTCTTCGATCGGTTGACTCGTCTTCGGATCTTTATAACGAACCGTTACTCCCCGTTTTTCTTCGGTTTCCGCAAAAGAATCGACTACTTCCAGCTGGGTTTTCCCTTTTCGTGTGGTGATGGAAAGCGATGTTCCACGAACCCCCGTACTCAGGTCTCCCGTATTGATGGTAAAGAAGGAAGTATCATAGAGCGGTTTTAAGACGCGGGCCCAGATTTCACCGTTTTTCAGTTCAAGGACAGTATCGTCTTTTGTGAGTTTTTGAAAAGATATCTCCGAGTTAGTATTGAGTCGTATAACGGAATTATCGGAAAACGTGACGGTTGCCATTCCATCGTCGCCGGTTCTAAGGACATCACCGATTGTGAGAACCTCTCCGGATTTTTTGAGAAAATAAGCTCCCTGAACACTGGTCTTTTTTACATTTCCCGACAGTTCACTCACATATGCGAGCATAGAAACAGTATCGGTTTTGACTGTTCCTGTGGCGGATACCTCAAGATCGCCGCTTCCGGTATTGACAGAATATTGGTAGGTATTGTTTCCGCCAGTTCGAAAGCTTATGAAAGCTATAATGGAAGCGATGAGTATAAGTCCAATCCCGACGAGAATCATGATGTTTCTTTTGGAGTTTTCCATGGTACGGATATAATCGAAGTAAATATTTCTTTTCTCGAGAATTATATGCACATTTGGAAAAATACAAAAGATATTAGCATTGTTCTTTTTGTGAGCATCATAGCGACGTTGTTTCTCTATTTTGTTTTGCGCGGACCTGTTGAGCTGAGTTTCAATTCCTCTCTTCTCTATAAGGAAAATTATGGAAAAAGCTCTGATTCCATCGTCATCGTTAAAATCGATAATCAAACGCTTGATGCTCTTCAGAAGACGGATATTCGAGTACTCAATCTCACGAAGACCGTCTTTTCCAAAGCAATCGATCGTCTCGAAGAAAGTGGCGCCAAAGCGATCGGGATAGATATTATCTTTGCGAATCTGGCGATGGATGCAGATGTTCTCGCAAATACTCTGAAGAAATACAAAAACGTCGTCATTGCTGCGAAGGTGGGAAATCCTTCCATCGGAGAAGAGAGAATTCTCCCGCTCGATGCGTATTCGGGAGCGACATGGTGATCTATCGATACGAAAAATGACGGAAATATCGTCACCAAACTTCGGCTTCGGTATGATCTCCCGAATCGTGCCATAGAGACGCTTTCTGTCGCAACATATCGCAAATATATCGATAATTATGACATCGGAAATGTTGAGAACGGACAGTACCGCATCAACCCCATTCGTCAGATACCGGTTGACCCAGAAGGAAATTCCCTCATCCGCTTCTCTCATCCCCCGGAGGGGTATCCTTCTTATTCCCTAATCGATGTATTGGACGGAAAGATTGATCCGAAGGTTTTCGAGGGGAAGGCTGTTCTTATCGGTGAATACGGAACACTGATCCATGATTCCTATTTCAGTCCGCTTGATTCGACGAAAAGCATGCCGGGGATTGAGTTCCATGCGAATATGCTCGATTCTCTTCTTCAGGGGAGGTATCTTGCTCCTCTTTCGAATACTTCCGCCTGGGTCGGTATGATACTCTTTTCCTTGCTCCTCATCGTGAGTTTCTATTTTTTCTCGACACAGGTATCCGTTGTGATTCTTTGTCTCTATAGTATCGCTATAATAGTAGGTGGGAGAATATTGCTTCAGTATGGCGTTTTCGTAAATATATTTCCTCTCTTTCTCCTCGGAGGTGTTACATTTCTCATAAGTTATGTGTATAAGTTCTTCATCACCAATAAAGACCGGCGGTATATCGAACGTGCTTTCTCTCACTATATCGCTCCGGAAATAGTTCGTAGAATCGCTGAGGATCCTGAATCGTTCCGACTCGGGGGAGAAAAACGGGAGATTACGATCTTTTTCTCCGATATTGCGTCCTTTACGACCATTTCGGAAAAACTCGGAACGGAACGGATATTCTCTCTCATGGAGGAATATCTTTCCGAGATGACCGATATCCTTATTCGCAATAACGGGACACTCGATAAATATATCGGAGACGCGGTGATGGGTTTTTTCAATGCTCCACTCTCCATCGAACGTTCGGAATATTGGGCCTGCAAAACAGCACTCGAACAACAACAAAGGATTACAGAGTTGAATAAAAAATGGATTCAGGAAGGCATACCGAACATTGCCGCTCGTATCGGAATCGACACGGGTGAAGCCATGGTTGGAAATATCGGATCGCGCAACCGATTCAATTATACGGTTATCGGCGATCATGTGAATCTCGCTTCCCGTTTGGAGTGAGTGAATAAGGAATACCTGACGAAGATATGTGTGAGCGAATCCAC
>DNKW01000046.1:3378-3570 GCA_003488655.1 Candidatus Altimarinota bacterium
CGATATAATCGATATGGAGAAATACCGAACTTACGAACAAGCGCTCGTTCTCTATTATGCGGGACAATACAAAAAGGCGCGTGATTTGTTCAGTGCCAATCGAAACGATCTCGCTTCGGCGATTATGACGAAGCGGTGTGATGACGCAATTTCCGGAGTTATCACGGTTCTGGACGGAGTCTATACGATGAT
>DNKW01000045.1:0-3502 GCA_003488655.1 Candidatus Altimarinota bacterium
TGCGGAGTTTTTTCAGAGATGGGCATTCATGCGGCATTTGAGAGAAACCCCTCGAGAATTTTATCGATTTTTTGAAGGATATCTTCCGGCTTGTCTTTCTTTATATTCACTGTAAATTGCCCCGTTTTTTTACTGAGAGAATCGGAAAGTATCACTGTAACGTTTCCAGTATACAGTTTTTTTATTTCTATGGAAACAAAACTATCCTTGGAAGATCCTATATTTTTCGACAGTGCAACCGATTCGATCTGTTCAACCAATGACAGCTGATCGACAGAAGACTGTATCCATAAATTCATACCTTCTTTCGTGAGGCGATTTTGATTCTTTGGACTGTCCGCGAAAAACCCTAGGGATTTTCGCCCATTATACTCTATCCAGACAAGTATTCCTCCTCCTGATTGTTCTTGAATTTTCATCTCTATGTTTTTATCAGGAAAATCTGTTGCAATCTCGCTTTTGAGTTTCGAGAGAGTTGCATAGATTTTCGAAGCCTCTACCTCCGTAAGATTTCTGGATTGCTTTTCCTCCTCTCTTCCTATGAATTGTTTTTTTCCTCACCGATTGCAGGATTCCGATTTCTTTTGTTCCTCCAATAATTTTTCGGAAAGATTGGCTATTTTCACCTCATCCATACTGATTATAAGCTGATGGGTGCCGAAAATCTCTTCATGTCCTACAACAACCTCCTGAAGAACCCCATTTAATACGTTACATTTTTTCAATTCATTTATTTGCATTTGTACGAGGAGAACATTCTCCTTTCCTTCCTGAATAATCTCGTATCCGGTTTTCTCATCCGAAAACGCTTTCGTGAGAGCGGTTACAGATTTTTGCACTCTGGATTCTGGGGACATTTGTCAATAAATAGTTGCCACTGTTCAGGAAAGAATTCCTCATGTGGCGAATGCCACTGCGATTATGAGTTGCGATGTTTTGGAATCTTGAACATCCCTATTCTCATACCTATTGATAGTTTTTTGCTGTGTATCAATAGTGCACTGTTGCTCATTTATAACCTCCATTAGATGTTCTTGGGTCATGGCAAAATTCAGAGCGTGTGGCTGTGATGCTCCACCACCCTCTGTTTTATATGGTGCGGAAGATGGCTTGAGTTTAGTAGTATCTTTATCGGACAGAATCTGAGCAACATCCCCGCTCGTTTTTCGTTTTCTAAGAACTATTTTTTTAATTTTTTCCACCCCCTTTTTGATACTATCTACGCCATTGTGCCAAAGAGTTCATTGATTTTTCATAAGTCTGAAATTATTTTAATATAAGTATACAAATAACTCTCTATTTATACTAAAAAAATAATTTTGTCAATAAAAAATATTATTTCTTTTGTCATCAGTGCGACGGCGAAGTTTATATTTTTCTCACGGGTAGCGTATATGTAAACTTTTTAACCTTCTTCAAATTTTGCTTTTCAGAAAAAGATATGTTATTATAAGAGAAGTAATTCCATATAAATATACATACTATGCGAAAAAATCATTTTTCTCCCCTCTCGATTATTTGGATCTGCAATTTGATTCTCTTCACTACTTACGCCATAGGTGGGCCGAGTATTTCTTTTCTCAAATCCTCCGTACTGGAATACAATAATGTCGTTTCAGATACATTTGATGGAACAACTTCCCCTATCGCCTATGTGCCAGATTGGTCAAAAACTGAAAATATGAATAAATCACGTCTGTTTGAAAGTTTCAACATCTCTGATTTTATGGATATCCCAGAGTATGACACCGAGCTTCTCGCCGACACTTTGCAAAAAAATACAACATCTTTTCTCTTACGCTATACTTACCCCGTAGTCTATATGGGAAGCTATCGTGGGAATTATGCCGAATATGATGGAAGCCACGGCGCAGTCGATATCCGCGCACCTATCGGAACGCCGGTAATGTCTATCGCCAACGGGGTGATAGTGAAGGTAAAGAATGTAGAATCGTGAGACGGGAAGTATGTCATCATCCGACATGACGAGGTGGATGTGAACGGGACAAAAGAAACCCTTTATTCCGGGTATCAACATCTCTCGGAGATTGTCGTCATGGAAGGAACAAAAATTAAGCGTGGAGAAGTGCTTGGAAAGGTCGGAATGACCGGTATAACCACTACTCCGCATCTTCATTTTCAGATTGACAGAAGCACATCGCCATTTCATATGTATTGGCCGTATACTTTCCGTGAAGCACGGGATCTCGGTCTTGATTTCTTTGGAGCCATCAATGTATGACTCGGGAAAGAAAATACTATCCGCTACACGATACATCCGATGGATTTTATAAAAAATCATCCTTTCTTGAGTTCTGCACCAAAAGAAATAAATATAGCTTCCGAAACTGGAAAAGACGCTCTTGTTGTGTCCTCCGAAATAATCGCCGATACGACTATTCCAAACAATGCCATTATAGAAACAGTGGCACCAAAAATAGAGCCTATTATTCCTTCTCTTCCTATGGAGCAAACAGCAGTGGTTGCCCCGGTACAATCAGCACCGGTTCCAGTAGAAAACGTGACGGAATCACCAAAAGTCGCTCCAACATTTGTTCCGGACAGCAGACATATCTTTAGCGACATTCCCGTAAACTCTCTCTTTTATACTGCAACGAAGTATCTGAAAGAGGCGGGAGTGACTCACGGATACGAGGATGGAGGATTTCATCCGAATGATCATGTTTCTCGAAGTGAAACAATTCTCCTTTATGATAGACTCTTTAATATCGGATCGGATACCATTGGGGTCGATCTTCCTTTTCTCGACGTTCTTCCATCAGATGAGCTTACACAAGCGCTTACCAGAGCTTTTGCACAAAAAATTGTTGCAAAAAGCAAGTATTTCCGTCCAAATGATTCGCTCACGAGAGCGGAAGCTATCACCCTTCTTATCCGAACCTCTCTCCTCCCACTCGATACACAAAAATATTCTCTTTTCCAAGATATAAAAACGAATAATTCCCATATGGTATATATCAATACTTTTGCGAAATATCTCGGAATACGTGGTGCAAATTTTGAACCAAATAAAGACATTACTCGGGGAGAGCTCGCGAAGATACTCTACGTATTTGACCAGAAGAAACAAAAAGAGAGCAAATAGCTCTCTTTTTGTTAATAATCTCAGTTGAAATTTATAGTTCTACAGAAATAGAAAAGAACGATAGAAATCTCTGAAAAATGATGAAATTTGTATGAAAACTGCGGATTTGAGTGAATCGTACGACTTGTACGAAGAACGAGAAACGTAAAGTTTGAATGCAAAGTTCGCGTTTTGCAGAGATTTCTATATTCGTGTCTTCATAAACTCTCGTAGCTTCGGACCAAGATCTTCACGATCAAGCGCGAAATCTATCGTCGCTTTTAGAAACCCGAATTTATCCCCAGTATCGTATCGATCCCCTTCAAGCTCGAGACCATAGATATCGCGATCCGATACCATAGCCGCAAAAGCATCAGCGAGCCGGAGTTCTCCATCTTTACTCGCAGCCCCTCGAGA